>URIC01000075.1 GCA_900547755.1 uncultured Bacteroidales bacterium | reverse complement strand
TCCCAATCCGGCCGCCTCTGCCATTTTGCAGTTGTTTATTTCATGGATTGTTACTAAATTTGTAGCGATAAGGACCAATATCCACACCCTGCGTTAAGATGAACAAATGAACGGATTTTTGAAATTATCCGGCGATTATACCCAATGGAACGTATATCGTAAGGCTGTAATAATATGTGATGTCACCGAGATGTTTATAAACAGAGCGCTTCCAAGAGGGTCGCGAACTATTGACCAAATGCGACAGGCAGCACGTTCATGCAAACAGAACATTGTGGAGGGAGTCAGCGATGGAACTGTATCTGCGGAGATATGTATAAAACTTCTTGGTGTGGCGCGAGGCTCCGTGAGAGAACTGTTGGAAGACTATGGTGACTTTCTTCGTCAACACGATTTAGAGATTTGGAGCAAGGAAGATGAACGCACCAAAGCGACTCGCGCATATTGTATAAAAAATGATGATGCAAAATTATTTACTGTAAAATGCCGTGAACGCAGCGATGAGACTGTGGCAAATATAATGCTGACGCAAATACGTCAGATTGATTCAATGCTTGCGGCCGTAATGAAGAAAGTCGAAGCCGAGTTTATCCGCGATGGAGGCATAAAAGAAGCCATGTCGCGAGAAAGACGAAAGGTACGCGGTTACTGACGGATATAAATTTTATAAGACTTATAAATCTTATAAATTCAAACACTCTTCGGAAAGTTTTGCGAATCCGGACGAAAAAGTTGAATCGGGGAACGGGCGGGTAAACATTTTTCATGGTGGTGTGTTTTAACATCAAACGCCACAGGTATCGGTTTGCCTGTGCCATCCGTTTCGTTTATTTCCAAATCATTTAAATACTCTTTTATACTATGAACACAGCACCTCTTTCAGGAATCAAAGTCATTGACTTTACAGAAGTCCAGTCCGGCCCTTCATGTACCCAGATGCTTGCATGGCTGGGAGCCGACGTCATAAAAATCGAGCGTCCCGGCGTGGGCGACGCCACACGCAAGGAACTCCAGTTCGACCCTGACTGTCCTTCTTATTACTATCTGCAGCTCAACTCCGACAAGAAGTCTCTGGCGCTGAACGCCAAGACGCCTGACGGAAAGGCGATTCTTACAAAACTGATTTCCACCTGCGACATATTCGTGGAGAACCTGCACCCTGGAGCCATGGACAAGCTGGGCTTCTCCTGGGAAGAAGTACACAAGCTGAACCCCAAGTGTATCTACGGCACTATCAAGGGATTCCCGGAATCCTCAAAATATAAGGACCTTAAGGCATACGAGCCTGTGGCGCAGGTCACGGCCGCAGCCGCTTCCACCACCGGCTGGTATGAGGGCGAATACAACATCCCTACCCAGAGCGGCGCCGCATTGGGCGACTCCAACACCGGCATGCACCTGCTCATAGGCCTGCTGGCGGCCTTGCAGCAGCGTAACCGCACTGGCGAGGGATGCTATGTCTACCAGAGCATGCACAATGCTTGCCTCAACCTCTGCCGTATCAAGACCCGTGACCAGCTCACCCTGGACAAAATCGGCTATCTGACCCAGTTCATGCAGTATCCCGACGGCAAGTTCGGCGATTGTGTGCCCCGTTCCGGCAACACCGAGGGCTCCGGCGTGCTCGGCTGGACTTACAAGTGTAAGCCTTCAGGCGGTCTTGACTCTGCCGAGGATGCCAACAACTTCGCATATATCATCCTGCAGCGTGGCGCGAAGGACTTCGAGAAGGCCTGCGAGGCATTCGGCTTCCAGGATTGGCTCACCGACCCCGACTTCAATACCGCAGACGCCCGCGACCGTCACAAAGACGAGATTATCAAACGTATCGCCGCATGGACCGCCGACAAGACCAAATATGAGGTGACGGAGTTGCTCAGCAAGTATGACGTGCCCGTAGGCCCCGTACTCTCTACAAAGGAGATGATGAGCGACGAGAGTCTATACGACGGCAACACGCTTGTGCGTATCGACAACGGCGGTAAGGTGGGTGAGTTCGTCACTGTAGGCTGTCCCTTCACGATGAGCAGCTACCAGCCCGAATATGGCCCCGCTCCTTTGGAAATCGGCCAGGATACCGACGATGTGCTGAAGAGTTACGGCTACACCGACGCCCAGATAGCCGAGTTCGCCGCAAACGGCACTACAGCTCCCGCCAAATCAGAATAAACGTAAGAACGGCTATTCATAGATTACACTGAACGGGGGTTCGGCTCCGCCGGACTCCCGTTTTTTTTCACTTCGGACTATATGTATATCTTTTTCAAATCTTTAGTATTATGAACAACACGACTACTGATAAGACCGCCGCTCCCAAATTTCCGGAACAGGTTACCGGCATGTACATACTGGCGGAATCCCTTAAGCGCCTGGGTCTCGACACCTGTTATGGTCTGGTGGGTATTCCCGTCACCGAGGCTGCATACGCCATGCAGAAAGTCGGCATGAAATTCGTGGGCTTCCGCTTCGAGCAGCAAGCCGGCATGGCCGCCGCCACTCACGGATACCTGACCCGTACGCCAGGCGTTCTACTCACTGTTTCCTCTCTCGGCTTCATGAACGGCCTTACCGCCACAGCCAACGCCACGGTGAACTGCTACCCGATGATACAGATTTCCGGCGCCTCGGACCCCCACATGGTGGACATGAAGATGGGTACCTACGAGGAGCTTGACCAGTTGAATACCGCCAGGCCTCTCGTCAAGGCCGCTTTCCGGTGCTATCATGCCAAGGACATACCTGCGGCGGTGGCCCGCGCATACCGTGCGGCGGTGAGCGGACGTCCCGGCGGCGTGTATATCGATATGACCACTCCCGCCTTGGGCGAGGTGATGGATGCCGCCGAGGCGGAGAAACTGTTCTTCACTCCGGTAGACCCATACGCCGCCGTCCTGCCCAACCCGGCCTCCATAGACCGCGCCGTGCGGCTCCTCCTGAGCGCGAAGCGTCCTGCCCTGCTCATGGGCAAGGGTGCCGCTTACGCACGTCTGGAAGCTCCCCTGAAGGAATTGGTCGGGACATATAAAATACCCTATCTTTCCATGTCTATGGCAAAGGGGCTGCTCCCGGACGACGGCGAATATGCCGCGCTCTCGTGCCGTTCCATGATTATGGAGCAGGCCGATGTGGTGCTTGTCGTAGGCGCTCGTCT
>URIC01000074.1 GCA_900547755.1 uncultured Bacteroidales bacterium | reverse complement strand
CGCATCATGGTGTGTGTTGGATATATAGGCATTTACCTTTGTAATAAACTTATTACTAACAAACTTATTACCAATAAGCTTATTACATTGGTTAAATATGTGATAATCAAATATATCATATAAGTCTTGTTATTGACACATGGATTACATCGGTTACTGTTCAAAATCTTGGCGGTTTAGGGATTTTGCGTAAATTTGTTTTGAAAAAAGTTTGCGGCCATGTCTCACGTGCCATAGGCACGTCCCTACGTGAAGGGATGAGGTAAAGACATTTACCGAGACCCGCAACGCCAACGCAATCAATGACGCTGTCAACAATGCCGCCACCATCGCCGAGGGAGCGAAAGTGAATGTGGCGAAATCACTTGCCGCGATTCCTGAGGAGGGATTCCGCAGTTCGCGGCAGATAAAGGAGATAATCCTCCATTGCTCCGCCACAAAGGAGGGAGCTGATTTCTCGGCGGCGGACATTCGCCGATGGCATCTCCAGCGGGGATTCAACGATATCGGCTACCACTTTGTGGTCAGGCTTGACGGCACTGTCGAACGCGGACGCGACATCAATGTTACGGGCGCACATTGCCTGAACCACAACAAGCGGTCTATCGGCATCTGCTATGTCGGCGGACTTGACCGTGCGGGACGACCGGCCGACACCCGTACCGACGCTCAACGTCTGGCGTTACCGGCCCTCATCAGGAAGTTGCGCCGCCATCATCCCTCGGCCACCATCCACGGCCACAGGGAGTTCGCGGCCAAGGCCTGCCCCTGCTTCAACGCCGCGGAGTATGCCAACCTCTCGGCTGCGCCCCCTGATGACAGTCCGGCGTGACACTTCCTGCCAGCTCACCGCGACCCGATGACAAGCAGAAGCAGCCCCACCAACAGTATCGACAGGTCTATGAGCTTAGCCTTCACATCCTTCTCCCCGAGGGCTATCACCCCGTAGAAGAATGAGACGATGACGCTCCCCCGGCGTATCATCGACACGACCGCAATCATCGACCCCGGCAACGACAACGCGTAGAAATAGGCGATGTCGGCGACAGTCAGGAATACCGAAATCAGCAATATCGGCCACCGCCACACAAACCGTCCGCCGCTATCCCCGGCGTGGCTCCTCATCAGCGCGAACAAGACAGTCCCCATTATCAGGAACTGATAAAATGAATACCACGCCTGCACCTCAAGGGGCTGGTAGCTGCGCAGAAGATATTTGTCGTAAAGCGCACTTACCGCCCCCATGACGGCAGCCCCCACACTCATCCACAGCCAACGGCTGTTATGCAGAGTGAATCCCTCCTTGCGCCCTATGCGGGTGATGAAGAACAACGAGAAGAACCCCAGGGTGACCCCTCCCCATTGCCAGAGGTTGAGCCTCTCGCCAAAGACCAGCAACGCCCCGACAAGCACCAGCACCGGCCGGGAGGCGGCTATCGGTGACGCTATGGTCAGCGGCAGATGCTTGATACTGAAATATCCCAGCAGCCACGAACTTAGCACTATCAAGGCCTTTAGCACTATCATGCCGTGGGCTGCGGGGTCATTCCCGAACCCAAACTCCCCCTTCACCACCCCGCTGATGATCACCGGTGACATCAGTAGGGTACAGAAGAGGGTGTTGAGGAACAGCACAGCCAGGACATTGTTGCCCCTGAGTGACACCTTCTTGGATATATCGTAAAAGCCAAGGCACAAAGCCGACAGCAACGCGAGCGTTATCCACATAATCTTTCTATAATTTTATCAACCAATTGATACCATTTCCATGAAACCGACTGCAAAATTACAAAATATCTCCGTCATCCCCTCTCCCCACCCCTCCCCCAATTCCACCTCCCATCTCTCCCATTCCTCCCATAATTCCCATTTTTTACCATCATCCCCATAAGAATCCCTAAAGAACTTCCACAACCCTAAAAAATAAAAAGAGACTATGAAGAAAAGATATTTATCAGTATTGCTGCTGGCCTTAGGCGCCATGACAGCATCAGCCCAGACGGCCAAGCCGCTCTATCTCGACGCCAAGGCGCCGGTTGAGGAGCGCGTGAAGGATGCGCTCAGCCGCATGACCGTCCACGAGAAGATTCAGGTGCTTCACGCACAGAGTAAGTTCACATCAGCCGGAGTGCCGCGCCTCGGTCTGCGCCAGCTCAACATGGACGACGGCCCTCACGGAGTGCGCGAGGAGCTGGAGTGGAACTCCTGGTCGCCGGCCAAGTGGACCAACGACTCCATCGTTGCCTTTCCGTCGCTGACGTGTCTGTCCGCAACGTGGAATCCGGAACTGTCGGCCGTCTATGGCAATGCCGTCAGCGAGGAGTTCGCCTTCCGCTATAAGGACATCATGCTCGGCCCGGGTGTCAATATCGCCCGTACGCCGCTCAACGGCCGCGCTTTCGAATACATGGGTGAGGACCCGTATCTGGCCGGCCGCATGGTCGTTCCCTATATCAAGAGCGCCCAGCAGAACGGCGTGGCGTGCTGTCTGAAGCACTTCGCGCTGAACAATCAGGAGATTGACCGCTTCGCCGTTGACGTTAAAGTGAGTGAGCGCGCACTGCGGGAGATTTATCTTCCGGCTTTCAAAGCGGCCGTTCAGGAAGGTGGTGCTTGGGCGATAATGGGAGCTTACAACCTTTATTCGTTTAGTGAAGATACCGACTCCGGTAAGCTCTATAAGACTCAGCATGCGTGCCATAATAAGCGATTACTGCAAGATATTCTGCGTAAGGAATGGGGCTTTGATGGTGTCGTCGTTTCAGATTGGGGCGGAGTACATGATACTTTCCAGGCCATTTCGAATGGTCTGGACATGGAGTTCGGTTCATGGACAAACGGACTTTCTGCCGGGACAAGGAATGCTTATGACAATTACTATTTGGCGCATCCTTACCTGAAACTGATCCAGGACGGAACAGTCGGAACCAAAGAACTGGACGAAAAGGTGAGTAATATCCTCCGTCTGATCTTCCGCACTTCGATGAACCCGTATAAACCTTTCGGTTCTCTGGCTTCGCCCGAGCATGGACAAGCCGGACGAAAAATCGGTGAAGAAGGAATTGTACTGTTACAGAATAAGGATAATGTATTGCCTATTGACTTGAAGAAAGCCAGGAAGATTGCTGTTATCGGTGAAAACGCCATTAAGATGATGACTGTAGGCGGTGGCAGTTCTTCTCTGAAAGTGAAATATGAGATATCTCCTTTGGACGGCTTGAAGAACCGCGTAGGTTCACAGGCGGAAGTTTTGTATGCCCGTGGATACGTTGGTGACCCGACAGGGGAATATAATGGAGTACAGACCGGACAAGATTTGAAAGACGACCGTTCGGAGGATGAACTTCTTGCTGAGGCTGTAGAAGTGTCTAAAGATGCGGATTACGTAATTTTCTTCGGTGGACTGAACAAGAGCAATCATCAGGATTGTGAAGATTCGGACCGTGCTTCTTTAGGTTTACCCTATGCACAGGATAGAGTGATAAGTGAACTGGCAAAGGTGAATAAAAACCTGATTGTGGTCAATATCTCCGGCAATGCTGTGGCCATGCCTTGGGTGAATGAAGTGCCTGCTATTGTTCAGGGTTGGTTCTTAGGTTCGGAAGCCGGAACAGCTCTTACTTCCGTATTGGTAGGAGACGCCAATCCTTCGGGAAAACTTCCT
>URIC01000073.1 GCA_900547755.1 uncultured Bacteroidales bacterium | reverse complement strand
GTCGCCGCCGTTCTGGCGGGCGAAGAGGTAATTGAAAAGGGCTGTGCGCACTCCACCTATGTGGAGCGGGCCTGTGGGGGAGGGTGCGAATCTTACCCTTACTTTTCTTTGCATCTGTATATCAATTAATTAGTTGTTTCAATCCGAATTTCTTGCCTGTCCAGCGGTACACGAGGACCGGATGGCCGTCCGGTCCTCCGACGAGGTATGGCCTGGCGGCCTTATATGCCTCCAGGGACACTGTTTTCTCCACGGACAGGGTGGCGGTAAGTTCTTGTGCGGAGGGGTCCCAGCTGTATTCCACGGCCGGAAAAGGGAGGTTCTCCAGCACTGCGGCACGAGCCTCCTTGTCCTTGCGGTATGTCGGGGCTATGAAGTCTTCGGTCAGGGGCGGTGTGAAGTATTTTTTCAGTTTCAGAGGCCGGAGCGCAGAGGAGAATAGCTCCAGTGTGGAGTCCGCGCCATTCGAGTCGACCGTGGAGATTAGACCGAATATGTATCCTTCGGGGGTTGGAAGGGTGAAGAGCTGTATGCGGCTTACTTCTGTCACTCTGACAGAGATGTTGGAGTCTGACCAGGCGGTAATCGAGGATTCTCCCATCATTTTGTTGTTGGCCTTATAGTCCTTGCCTTCGGCGGCATAGTCGGCCATATCCATGCGTGTGGCAGGGGCCAGCAGCCTGAGTGCCGGGACATCCAGATTCTCGAAGGCTGCGCGCAGGCTTTCGGAGGGCGTGGCGGCATTGGCCCGTGGCAGCAGGGCGGCCAGGCATAACAGGAGTGCGAGAGGGAGTGATTTTGTCATTTCTTCTTGCCTTTGTTGATGAAGATGTCGAAATTGCCGTGGCGTGTCGCTTTGTGGGTTTCGCTCATTGCGGCCTTGGGTTTCTTGGGTCTGTCGGCTTTCTTGGTTTTGTCGGCTTTTGCGGGCTTCTCCTTGCGGGGCTTGTCGGCTTTGGGCGGTTCCTTTCTGTCGCGGCTGCCGAGTTTCTTGTCGCGGCGCATATCGCGGTTCTTGCCGCTGCGGGGACGCATATCCGAATAATCTTTGCCCGGTTCGGCCTGTTCGGCATACAGACGGGTGCCGTAGAACTCATCACCCTTGAGCGAGGCTATGACGCGGTGGGCATCCTCGGCCCGGACATCGAACAGGGTGTAGTTGGGGAGCAGGTCTATGCGTCCTATCGCCGGTTTGGGGCCATGTACGTTGCGGTTCACTGTCTCCATGAGGTTGCCGGGGAAGAATCCCTGCGCCTTGCCCACGTTCAGGAAGATGCGGACGTAGCCCTGTTCGGCCTCGCGGCGGTCTTTGTCCCCTTTGGCGCGTTTGCGGTCCGTCTTGTCGCGGTTACCCTTCTCGCCGACGGCGTTCAGGTCTATGTCCGGCATATCCTTGTAGTAATCGAGCAGGCGGGAGAACTCCAGGGAGAGGACACGTTTCAGAAGGTCCTCCTCGGAGAGCCACTCCAACTTCTTGCGCACCCCCGGGAGATAGCGTTCCATGGCGGCGTCGTTCACCTCCACGCGCTCCAGGCGGTCAGCCAAGGCATATATCTGCTTTTCGATTATGTGGTCGGGGGTGGGTACCATGCGGTGTTCGAACTTCTTGCCTATGCGCTTCTCTATCTCGCGCAGTTTCTTCTGCTCGCGGGAGTGGATTATCGCTACCGAGACACCGGTCTTGTTGGCGCGTCCTGTACGTCCGGAGCGGTGGGTATAGACGGCGGGGTCGTCTGGCAAGCCGTAGTTGATGACATGTGTGAGGTCGTCCACATCCAGGCCGCGTGCCGCCACGTCGGTGGCCACGAGGAGCTGTGTGACATGGTCGCGGAACTTCTTCATGGCCAGGTCACGCTGGGCCTGTCCCAGGTCGCCGTGCAGGCAGTCGGCATTGTAGCCGTCGGCTATCAGTTTGTCGGCAATCTCCTGTGTCTCGCGTCGGGTGCGGCAGAATATGATGCCGTAAATGTCTGGATTGTTGTCGGCCACGCGCTTCAGGGCCAGGTACTTGTCCTGGGCCTTGACCATATAGTAGATGTGGCGCACATTGGCCGAGCCTTCGTTTTTATTGCCGGCCACGAACTCCACGGGGTCGTGCATGAAACGCTTGGCTATGGATGCGATTTCCCGGGGCATCGTGGCGGAGAACATCAGCATCTTGCGGTCCTGCGGGACATGGCTCAGTATCTCTTCTATGTCCTCCAGGAAACCCATGTTGAGCATCTCGTCGGCCTCGTCGAGAATCACGGTATGCACGTCGTCCAGCTTCACCTCGCCGCGCTTTATGAGGTCTATGAGGCGGCCCGGGGTGGCGACTATCACCTGGACGCCCCGGCGCAGGGAGCGTATCTGTGATTCAATGGAGGACCCGCCGTACACCGGGATTATGCGCAGTCCGTCTATATAACGGGAGAAGTCGGCCAGGTCGGAGGCAATCTGCAGGCATAACTCTCGTGTGGGGGCGATAATCAGGGACTGCGGTACCACGCGGCTGACATCGGTGCGCTGAAGCACCGGCACGCCGAAAGCGGCGGTCTTGCCGGTACCGGTCTGTGCGAGTCCTACCACATCCCCCTCCTTCTCCAGCAGATGAGGTATCACCATCCGCTGTATGGGCATGGGACTCTCGAAGCCCAGCTCCCGGAGAGCCCGCAGAATCTCGGGCGCTATGCCCAGGTGTTCAAAATTATCTTGTGTGCCGCTGTCCCGGAGGGCTTCCTCTTCGGCGGTCACCGGCATCCCCTCGGAGGGGTTCAGTTCATTCTCCATAATTTCTATCTTCTATTTCCGTATAAACACGCGAAGTTACTAAAAGATTTCCAAACAAGGCCAATTCCGGGTCCATTAAGTGCAAAATAAGGGCCTGGGTGAGGTCTGAGGGACGCTGTGTCGGCAAAAATAGCTAACTTTGCACTCCGGAAGGACTTTCTGACAGTGTCTCCTTACCACCCGCCTTCCGAACCTATTTATAACCCGAAACATTGACATTTAACATTTATAGATTATGAGGAAGATTTTCAGATGCCTGGCTGTGGCGGTGGCCCTTGCGGGGTTCTCGCAGCCGGCAATGGCCCAGTTTGATCTGGGCGGCGCGCTCAGGGGAGCGGCCAAGACTTATCAGGCGTTGACTCTTTCAGACGAACAGGTGGCCGATTATGCCAGGGAGTCTATAGCCTACATGGACAGCCAGAATGAGGTGTGCGGTCCCAAAGACCCTTACACAATCCGCCTGAGCAAGCTGACTGCGGGTCTGACCCAGGCTGACGGTGTGCCTTTGAATTTCAAAGTCTATAAGACTACGGATGTGAACGCTTTTGCCTGTCCGGACGGCAGTGTGCGTGTGTTCAGCGGTATTATGGACATTATGGACGACAACGAGCTCCTGGGCATAATAGGTCATGAAATAGGCCATGTGGCGCTCCACCACTCCAAGAAGCAGCTTAAGCAGGAGCTTATGAACGGCGCTCTGCGCGATGTGCTTTCTGCAGGCAACGGCGTTGTCGCCGCATTGTCGGCCAGCCAGCTCGGCGCTATCGGAGAGTCCCTGATGAACGCCAGGTATTCCCGCAAGCAGGAGACCCAGGCTGACGATGCCGGCTATGACTTTCTGAAGAGCAACGGCAAGAATCCCTGGGGCATGGTGTCGGCTTTCCAGAAGATGAGCCAGCTGGAGCAGCAGAGCGGCGTGCGGAACGACTATCTCACAAAAATGTTTTCGGACCATCCGGACACGCAGAAGCGCATAAAGCACATGACCGAGCGTTGCAAAAAGGACAAAGTGTCCATGCCCGCCAAGTAATCGGCTTATAAGAGGCTGTCTAACAACGAAAGTTAGGCAGTCTCTATTTTATACACAAAATCAG
>URIC01000072.1 GCA_900547755.1 uncultured Bacteroidales bacterium | reverse complement strand
AGCAGCACGGCAGCCATCGATGCGGCCATACCGGTACAGATGGTGCTTACGTCGGAAGATATGTACTGCATGGTGTCATATATACCGAGGCCCGCGTAGACGCTGCCGCCGGGTGAATTGACATATATGTTGATGTCCTTGCCGGGGTCCGCGCTGTCCAGATAGAGCAGCTGAGCCTGAATGATATTGGCGCTGGTCTCGTCTACCTGAGTGCCGAGGAAAATGATGCGGTCCATCATCAGGCGGGAAAATACGTCCAGCTGGGTCACGTTGAGCTGACGCTCCTCCAGGATATAAGGGTTGACGTAGCTGGCGGCGGGAGCCACGGCGGCACCGGCGTTCACGGCCTTCATGTAGGAATCCAGTGTGTTGCCGCTCATGCCTAAATGGCCCACGGCATATTTTCTGAAATCAGTGTTCATATTCTTGATTTAATGTGTTCGCACTTAGTTATAACAAACATCGTGCCATAAAGTGCGGTCAAACTCTAAGTCAGAGGCTGTTCAAAAACAGCTTGCGGGTTAGGAAACGGCAGAGGCGGGGTTACTTAAAGCAATCCCGCCTCCGATATAGAGTTTTCGGAGTTTTATGCCTCGGCCTCGGGAGCGGCGAAGAGCTTGTTGAAGTCTTCTACGCTTACAGTCTTGTCATCTACTGTCACCGCATCCTTCACCTTGGCCCAGAGAGCGGCGTCTACCGTCTGGTTGGCTATCTGGTCGCGTGTGCGCTCGTTTTCGAGCATCTCGCCGGCATACTTGGCCAATACGTCGTCGGGCACGGCGGTCATACCATACTGGGCGAACTGGTTCTGAGCCACAGCCTTGGCCAGGGCCAGCATATCATCGCGGGTAACCTTTACCTCGAACTGTCTGGCTATAGCCTCGCGCTCCAACTGCCATACCAGGTCGGGACGCATCTTTGCGTACTCCTCTTCTATGTTATCGTCGGTAAGTTTCTCGTCCTGCATCTTGAGGTAGTCCTTAAGCACGGCGTCGGGGAGTTCGATGTCGCCGATAGCCTTGGTAATCACATCCTTGGCATCGATAGTGAAGCGATAGTTGGAGTCGGCGGAGAGCTGGTCGGCGATGAGCTTGCGCAGGCCTTCCTTGTACTCTTCGGCGTTGTGTACCTGGTCCTTGCCGAACACGTTCTCGAAGAACTCCTCGCCATCCTCGGCGGGTTTGAGAACAATTATCTCCTTAATCTCCAGGTTGAAGTCGCCGTGGTGGTTCTTGGTGTCAGCTTTATCTATGCCGAGCATAGAGCTGAGCTCGGTCTCGTTGCCTTCGCAGGTAGCTGCGGGATTGAACTTAACCACGTCGCCCACGTGCTTGCCTATGAAGAGGGCACGCTGTTCCTCGCTCTTGAAGTACTGGGGAGAAACGATGCCGTTTTCCACTACGATGCCGCCTTCCTTGGGCTGACCCTGTTCGTCAAGCTCGGTGATTACGCCCTTCACAAGTGCGTTGGGCTCGACAGTGTCTCCGGGAACCTGGGCTCCGAAACGGCGACGGAACATTTCGTCCTGACGCTGAATCATATCCTCGGTCACCTCTATAGTATAGTAAGGTATGTGCATTTCCTTGTTTACCTTGGTGTCTATTTCGGGAGCGACGCCTACGGTAAACTCAAATGTAAATTCCTTGTTGTCCAGGTCAAACTCCTCGTTCTTCTTAGGAACGGGATTGCCGAGAACCTGAATTTCATTCTCTTTGATATAATTGTACAGGGCCTCGGAAACTTCCTTGTTGATTACGTCATATTTGACGGCCTTGCCATATTTCTTCTGAATGAGGCCGGCGGGCACGTGTCCGGGACGGAATCCGGGCTCGGGACGGCTCATATTTATCTCTTTCAGGGTCTTTTTGATTTTGTCCTGATAGTCTTTTTCTTCAAGCGACACTGTGACTGTAGCGGTCACATTGTCAATCTTGTTCATTGTAACATTCATCTCTTTTGGATTATAATGTGGTTTTAATTAAATCGAATCACAGGGGCACACGAGGGCGCACACCTTTTGCAGCGTGCAAAAATACAAAAAAATTGCGATATGGCAAAACGCCGATTTTTCAGCGTCTTGCCCCGGTCCGCGCTCAGAGCGAATAGAAAGCCGTGAAGACACGTACCGTAGCCTCATGGTCGGCGCATGAAGCGGTTTCCTCAGCCGAGTGCATGGCCCATATAGGAGCCCCCATATCCACACCGCGCAGGGGTATCTGGCCGGTGAGTATATTTCCGAGTGTGGAACCGCCGGCTACGTCGGAATGGTTTACGAAATACTGGACTGGCACATCCGCCTTGACGCACAGGGCCTTGAAGACCGCTGCGCTGTCGGCATCGGTCATGTACTTGCAGTTGGCATTGATTTTTATGGCGGGACCATGACCCATCAACGCATGATTTGTGGGGTCATACTTTCCGTCGTAGTTGGGATGCCAGGCGTGTGCGTCGTCTGCGGAAATCATGAACGAGTTGGCCACGGCGCGGTGGAACGCCTCTCCCCCGTCTGCCGGGTCGGTGAGCTGTATGCACACACGTTCCAGCATAGATGCGAGTACCGGCGAGCCGGCGCCCTGCTTGGTGCCGCTGCCGGTCTCCTCGTTGTCGAAGACGGCGAGCACGCGTGTGGAACGGGAGGGAACGGAGGCTGCGTCCAGGAAGGCCCGCAAAGAGGCGAAAGCCATAGAGAGGTCATCTATGCGGCCGCTTTGGAACAGTGAGCCGTTGGTGCCGATAGTGTGTGCCTTCTCCAAAGGATAGAAACACAGTTCATAGTCCAGGATGTCTGCTGTATCAACGCCTAAGTGGGAAGCGATGAGCCACTTCACATACCCGCCCTGTTCCTTGAAGGAGGCTATCTCCTCCGGGCTGAAGATACCGGCCACCGGGAGCATATCGCGCTGTACGCTTATGGGGTTACCCTCGTTCACCGCACGGTTGAAGTGAATGGCCAGATGCGGAATAGAGGCTATGGAACGTTGCAGGTCTATCTTCTCTATGCGGGGACGCAGGGGATTGTCGCTGCGCAGGGAGACGCGGCCTGACAGGGAGAGCGGACGGTCGAACCATGTATAAAGTATGCCGCCTCCATACTTCTCCACATTGAGTTTCAGGACACCGCCCTCGCCGAAAATCTCGGCGTTGGGTTTGAGCTTGAGACACGGGGAGTCGCTGTGCGAGGAGATGATGTGGAAACCATGCTCGTCGGGGTTGCCGTCGCCGGCTATGAAAGCGAAGATGGCCGTCTCGTTCATGGTCATATAGCATTTGTCGCCGGGACGCACACGCCACTTATCCTCGGGGCGCAGACGGGTAAATCCGGCGTTTACGAGTTCTTTCTCGATAGTGGCTACAGCCATCACATTGCAGGTGGAGGCATCAAGCCAGTTCAGCAGTTGGTCAATCATGGATATGCGATTTTAGATTATTGACGATTATAGAATAAATGATGCAGGGGCCGCAGCACATCGACTATGGTCTGGCCCCAGTACTCATCGAAAGTCTCGCGGGCCCAGCCCGTCGCCTGGTCCATAAGCGCCCCCTCTGAATCGCGCACGGCGATGGCGCAGTCCAGAAGCGGCTGATATATGTCCGCCAAGGATTCCGACACGGTGCGTACCACCGGCTCTTCGCTCAGACGCATGGCCTCGGCCGGAGTGTCGAGGAAAGAGTCGTCCTCGCCCATCAGGGCGGCGAGCTGCGAGCGAATCATCTCGTAGCTCTCCGCCTCGAGGTAGGGTGCAAGCGGCTCGTATTCCTCAAGGGACAGCGGAGCCGCCAAGTCCGAGGCTGTAATGTATATACGGGGAAGCAGGCGCAGCATCAGAGCGGTAAACTCCTCGCGCCCGGAAGCGGCGGCGTTCTCTATGGCGGCGCAATATTCCGAGGCCAGCCCTATGAAGGCCAATGGTCCGCGTGGGGTATCAGTCTTTTCCATCTGTGTAAAGTTTGTGTCGACACACATATTTATATACGTCGTGGGGCACGAAATAGTTCATGTCCCGCCCCTCGGCTATGCCCCGGCGTATGAAGGTGGAGGAAATATCGAACTGCGGAGCGTCGGACAGAAGTGTGACGCCGGCGGG
>URIC01000071.1 GCA_900547755.1 uncultured Bacteroidales bacterium | reverse complement strand
ATTGCAGGAGGTCTCCCCGCTTAGGCGGAGGGACCTCCTGCGTTATCAAATATTGTCATTTGTATAGCGGGGGGGTAAAAATTCAAGTAATTATTTGCGATTGTTGGATGATTTTTATAATTTTGCATCTGTATTCCTCCGAATGATATATTCGGAGGAGTCAATCAACTAATTAATTAATCAATCAATCAATCAGTTATGACAAAAAAACTACCCCTGCTCCTGCTTGCCTGCATGGCGCTTCCCGCAGTGAGCGTCGCACAGGAGGCGAGTCCGATGTACAAAGTCACCAAGAGCGTGACGCCGCCCGACGAAAACGACGAGATAATCTTCGAGATTCCTGAAGGCGAGACCGGTTACTTCAGCCGCGACTGTACCTCTTTCAAGTACGATTACGAGGGCTTGAGCAAAGGCGACGTCTATGGCTCCGCGGTGACCATGACAAAGACCGACGACGGCACAGTGTACTTTTCGAATCCTCTGACCGAGTTCACGCTTCTGAGCTATTTCAAAGGCACTCTTCAGGCCGACGGCTCAATCGTGATAAAAGGCCCGCAAGTCATCTACGATGAATACGACGACTATTCAGAGGAGTATGTCTATTTCTATCTGCTGCCCATGGATTATGTGTTGGACGACCAGAAACGTGGTACCTATGTGCCCTCCGAGGACATGACATTCGTGCTGAAAAAGACTGAAAACGGCTATGAGGCAGCCAACCCGAACCAGTTGCTCGGCCTGGCCAGATACGGAGAAATCGCCGACCTTGACGGCAACCCCGCCGGCTTGGGCTATGCCTGGAACGGCTTCGGCGACTTAAATATCTCTTTCACGGAGCATCAGCCCGCCAACGGCGTCACACCTCCCGAGGGCGCGAAAATAGAGCGCTGGGCTTTCCATGACCCGTATGAGACCGCGCTTATCAGTGTAGTGCCCGGCGAGAATGACTTCTACATCCAGGGTCTTGACCGAGGCACTCCCGACGCATGGCTCAAGGCTACGGTAAAGGACGGCAAAATCACCATCCCCTCGAAGACATTCATAGGCATAAACCCGGAAATCGCCTACTATACCTATATGTGGGGAGCGGACTTGGTTTATGAAGGAGAGGTGCTGAAAGGAAATTCGACCGATGAGGTGGTCTTCTCCTACGATGCCGGAGCTAAGAAGCTCTGGCTGGAAGACGGAAAAGGCTACGGCATCTGTTCCAGCGCCGAGCATTTCTATCTGCTCACTCTTTATGAGAAAGTAGAAGTCTACAATCAGAACCGCAACGTAAACACTCTCCCTGCCGCTCCTTACGACCTGGAAGTAATTCCTTATGACGACTACTTCCAGGTAGGTAGAATGGCATTCTACCTGCCCAGCTACGACGAGGACGATAATCTTCTGGAGACCGACAAGCTCTACTACAACATCTATCTGAACGACGAGGTATACACTTTCAATCCTGAGGAATACCCGCGTTTGAAGCTGACCGAGAATATGGTCAATGTGCCTTATTCGCTCTATGACAACTATACGATTTTCATGTATAAAGACTACCATGAGCTGTTATTTGATTTCGAGCTGAACTGCAAGTGCGGCGTCCAGTCGGTATACGTGAATGAGGAAGGCAAAGAAGTGCGCAGCGAGATAGTATCGGTAGACGTAAGCGGAATCGACTCCGTCGGACAGGACAAGGAAATCACATCGCGCACCTGCTACAACCTGCAGGGACAGCCGGTATCCGCCAACTACCGCGGTCCGGTGATAT
The DNA here is from genome assembly GCA_900547755.1 of uncultured Bacteroidales bacterium. Taxonomy (GTDB): domain Bacteria; phylum Bacteroidota; class Bacteroidia; order Bacteroidales; family Muribaculaceae; genus Lepagella. The sequence continues at coordinate 2,514 of URIC01000071.1, read as the reverse complement.
GCCGTACCGCATACAGCGACGGTACCGTCAAGGTCACCAAGATGATGAACCGCAACTGATTCATGTCTGTCCGCGACAGCGGACAAGCCTTATGAATGGCCGGCCTGATTTTTTCGGGCCGGCCGTTTTTTCGACTATGGCATAATAATCGGGGGCGAATGAGGCGGATAAGCGGAAATTTTTGTAAATTTGTGATTTTAAACAGCCTCTAAACAGTCTCCTGACCCGATGAACGAAGGTAAATACCCGATAGGGATACAGAGCTTCCGTGAGTTGCGGAACCGCAATTGCATATATGTGGATAAGACGGCGGACATCTATCGCCTCGCCAACACCAACAAGTATTATTTTCTGAGCCGGCCCCGCCGGTTCGGCAAGAGTCTGCTTGTATCCACTCTCGAGACCTATTTCAGCGGAGACAAGGGATACTTCGGGGGACTGGCCATAGAGGGCTTGCAGCCGGGGGATTGGCCGGTGCATCCGGTTCTGCACTTCGACTTCAGCAAGGGGGAATACACCCGTCGCGGCGGACTGGAGTCGGTACTCGACTATATGCTCTCGTCATACGAGGAGGTATACGGCACACGCCGGGAAGCGCGCGCTCCCGGCGAGCGATTCGCCGAGCTGATAGAGAGGGCGTATGCCAGGACCGGGCGGCAGGCGGTGGTGCTGATAGACGAATATGACCTGCCTATAGTCAACAGCATAGGCGACAAAGCCCTGGGCGAGGAAAACCGCGCCATCCTCAAGGGATTCTACGGGGTGATGAAATCCATGGACGCCAAGTTGCGTTTCGTCCTCCTTACGGGAGTGGGCAAGTTGGGACAGTTAAGCGTCTTCAGCGGTCTGAACAATATCCTCGACATCTCTCTGCTGCCGCAATACTCCACTCTCTGCGGCATATCGGAGGAGGAATTGCACCGCTATTTCAGCGATGGAATACGCGAGTTGGCCGATTATAACGGATGGAGCGAGGAGGAGGCTTACAGACGCCTTAAATCGCGCTACGACGGCTATCACTTCGCCGAGGACCTGCGGGACATCTACAATCCGTTCAGTCTGCTGAATTGCCTGGCGACCCGCAAGGTGGCCGGCTTCTGGTTCCAGACGGGCACGCCCTCGCATCTGCTTACGGTGCTTTCCGAGGCCCGTACGGACCTGGCGCGTCTGGGCCACACCGTCATAGACGCGGATGCCCTGGTGGCCGCCGACGTAATCCAGTATAAGCCGGTCCCCTTCATGTTCTACACCGGCTACCTCACCATCAAGGCGTATGACGGCGATTTCGGAGAGTACACGCTCGGTTATCCCAACACCGAGGTGGAGCAGGGGTTCATGAAGTGCCTGCTTCCCTGCATAACCGGTACGGACGACGGGGAGGCGAACAATTTCGTAAAGAACAGCGTGCGGATGATTCGCAGCGGCCGGATAGAGGAGTTCCTTGTCTCCATGAAGGCTTTCTATGCCGGCATACCCTACGACATGCAGGCCCGCAACGAGTATTTCTATCAGAACGTGATGTATTGCGTCACTACGATGCTCGGCTTTTACGTGCAGGCCGAATACCATACCTCCGGAGGACGCATAGACATGGTCCTGGGCACCGATACCACAGTCTATGTCATGGAGTTCAAACTTGACAAATCGGCTCAGACGGCCATGGAGCAGATAGAGGACCGGGGGTATGCGTTGCCCTTCAGCCTTTCGGGGCGCAGGGTAGTGAAGGTCGCTGCGGATTTCTCTTCCAGGACCCGCACCCTTGACTCCTGGATTATCCGCGAGGCCTGATATGGAATATACGTAATCCCGCCGGATTCGTGTTGTCGAGTCCGGCGGGATAAGTGTCTTGCAGTAGGGAGGAGCTTACTTAAGAGTGCCGTTCTCGGCCTGCTGAATCATTTCGGGAGAAGCGTAGATGAAGATTTCCACGCGGCGGTTCTGAGCGCGTCCTTCGGCTGTCTCGTTGCTGGCCACATAGTCCTGCATGGGAAGGCCCTCCGCCGTCATGCGGCTGTTGGCCACACCGTTCTGGTTGAGGTATGTCTTTACGGCGTCGGCGCGGTTGGTGCTGACCTTCTGGTTTACGGACATGCCGCCGGTGTTGTCCGTATAGCCGTAGATGGAAACGTTGGTGAGGGGGTTCTGAATCAGAGACTGTGCGAACTCCGAGAGTTCCTTCTTCGCATTCTGGTTTATGGTCCACTTGTTGGTGGGGAAGAGGATGCCGCCGTCGAAGGTGACGCGGATAGCCTGCAGACCGTTCTTGTCGGTGGTCTGTTCTACCTTGGCGTTAGCCAGTTCTTCTTCGAGCTGCTTCTGCTGCTTGTCCATCTTGTTGCCGATAAGGGCACCTGCGCCTGCACCTACGGCAGCACCTACGGCAACGCCCTCAAACGATTCCAATCATGAGGATGACAAGGACAACAACCCCTCGAATTCTCCTGTGGCAGCAACCGCAACTCCGGTTCCGGTAGCAACAGCAAGACCTGTTCGTCCTACAGTGGGTGCAACACC
>URIC01000070.1 GCA_900547755.1 uncultured Bacteroidales bacterium | reverse complement strand
AGCGTTCGAGCCATGCTTTATTGCCATATTTGAGTTTTATCGGACAGCAATATAAATCAAATTACGACATTGACGGGTGCGGATGCGCGGAAGGCGTTGACGTTTTCCAAAGCTGAGCTGAACAGGCGCTCACGGGCTTCTGTGGAGGCCCATGCTATGTGTGGAGTGATGAAACAGTTGCGGGCGCCCACGAGCGGACAGTCTTCCGAAGGAGGCTCCTGACACAGCACATCAAGCCCTGCGGCAGCTATATTGCCGCTGTTCAGTGCCAGTGCCAGCGCATTCTCGTCCACCACCGGACCGCGTGAAGTATTTATCAGTATGGCCGAGGGTTTCATCAGCGCCAGAGTGCGCTCGTTCACAAGGCCGCGTGTCTCAGGGGTCAGCGGGCAATGCAGACTCAGCACGTCGGCGGCGGAAAAGAGCTCTTCCAGGTTCTCGGCCTTGGCGTAGCCGTCGGGCAGGGCTTCCTTGGGTTTGGAGGTATATGCAAGCACTTTCATGCCTAAGGCCGATGCTATGGCAGCCGTGGAGGCGCCGGTATGCCCCAGACCTACAATGCCGAAAACCTTGCCGGCAAGCTCATGCCAGTCTGCAAGGCGGTAAGAGAAATCGGGACATCGGCACCAGGCGCCGTCGGCATCGGCAGCCGCATAGTCAGCCACACGGTTCGTGATTGCCAACAGGAGCGAGATGGCCTGCTGGGCCACCGACATGGTGCTGTAAGAGGGTATATTGGTGACTGTGATACCGGCCTTGTGTGCCGCCGCCGTGTCGATGATATTATAGCCTGTGGCCAAGACACCGATATATTTCAGTTTTGGGAGAGCGGCGATAGTGGCGGCGTCAAAGGGCACCTTGTTGGTAAGCACCAGTTCCGCATCGCGGCATCGTTCCACGATTTCGTTTGTCTGCGTACGGTCATAGACCGTGACATCGCCAAAAGCCTGCCAGCGGCCGTCATCGGCAGGATACACAGTAGCCGCATCGAGAATTACAAGAGACATTATGCTAAAAAAAATTAAACTTCGCTCATACTATGATTGTTTTAAATACAACGCGGACATCCGATATTTATTTCACATAAATTCTTATTTGTATGCGACTCTTCACTATCCCTCTGCTGACGGCTTTCAGCTTTATTTTTGCCCCGGGAGCGTATGCGCGCCTGTATGCTTGCGGCGGCTTCAATGGCTGGAACGCGCTCAATCCCGCGGAATTTGCCTTTTCCGAAGGACTTTATACCCTGGACATAGATTTCTCAGTGTCCGACGAGCTGAAAATCTCTACTGTCAAAGGTGAGACCGGCAACGGATGGGGCGAGTTCGACACAGGCACCCTTTACCCCGAAACAGCCGTTCTGGCCGGCCGCTGGGTTCCGCTTAAGGCTCAGGACAAATCCGCCAATATCGTCGCTCCGGCCAAGACTGAAATGACCGTCACGGTAGACCTGGACCGTATGCTCATAAAGTTCGGAGACGGTACCGAGGCGCCCGCTTCCTGGAGCGGAACCCTTCCCGTGCTGTTTATAAACACGGCAGGAGGAAAACCCGTCACCGAGAAGGAGAAATATCTCGACGCCACATATTACCTTGACCCGATGGGGCTTCCCGGTGTAGAGGCCGTGGGCAGTTCCCATGAGCCTCTCGCCACTCAGATAAAGGGACGCGGCAACTACACGTGGTCCGGCTTCGAGAAGAAACCCTATCGCCTTAAATTCGCCGAAAAGGCGTCTGTCTTGGGTATGCCCGCCAGCAGGCACTTTGTCCTCCTCGCCCATGCTGATGACTCCGACGGCTTCCTGCGCAACGAGTCCGGCTTCACCCTCTCCAGGCTTTTGGGTATGCCCTGGACTCCCGAGAGCGAGCCCGTGGAGCTGGTCATGAACGGCGAATACATGGGCCTGTACTTTCTGACCCAGAACATAAGGGTCTCGAAGGACCGCGTGGATATCGTGGAGCAGGAGGACCTGGCCACCGCCGATGTGGATGGCGGCTGGCTCGTGGAGATAGACAACTATGACTCTGACCCTCATGTCACGGTATTTGAGAACGGAAACGCCGACGCGCCCATCTGGTTCACCTATAAGTCGCCGGAAGCGCTCTCCACAGAACAGGAGACATATCTGCAGAGTCAGATGCAGGCCATAGACGATGCCGTCTATAGCCCCGACAATACCGGAACGGACACACCCCTGAGCCGCCTTGTGGACTTCGATGTCCTGGCCCGCTATTACATCACCCAGGAGGTGGTGGACGACTCCGAGTCCTTCCACGGCAGCTGCTACCTGAATCGCGACCGGGGGGAGGAGCGGAAATGGAAATTCGGCCCCGTATGGGACTTCGGCAATGCCTTCAACCGCCGTGTATCCGACAGATTCATCTGGCAGGACCCTGCGTTTCACGAAGTGTGGATAGGCACAATCTATCGGTTTCCCGCTTTCCGCAGGAAAGTAGAGGAGCTCTGGGCCTGGTATCTTGGATTCGGACCCGAGGCCCTGAAGAGCCGCCTCTCCTCATTCGTGGACAAAATCGAGGTGGCCGCCCTATACGACGCACGCCGCTGGCCCGCATACGGCAACGCCGATATCAGGGAGGACCTGAAGACCGTCACGGAGCTGATAGATGCCAAGACGGAGTGGCTTCGGCGGCAATGGGGTTCCCAAAGCGGCATACAGGGCTCTCGGGACGCTTCCGGCACATTGACGGATGTCTATGACCTCCAGGGAACGAAAGTGCTTTCAGGAGCCTCCGAAGCCGATATGCGGAAACTCCCTGCCGGCCTGTACATAACTCCGCGAGGCAAATTCCTGGTGCGCTGACCTGTCGCATCTTCCCGCATACTTTGAATGTGATGAGGATTTCGCCGCTGTCCGTGAACAAAAAGCAAAACGCTTCTGTTAAATATTTGTGAAATTATTAAAAAAGTGTAGATATGAAAAACATGTTACTTAGCGCGGCATTGGCCGCCGTACTCGCCGTCCCCGCTACGGCCAGCGCCCAAAAGGCGGAAATTCAAGTCAATTACGGTGGTTACACGCAGATGGACTGCATGGATATGCACGACGATTGGAGTGGCGTCAACACGGCATGGGGCGCCGCCACTATCGGGTTCAACTTCAAAGTGGCGCCGAAGTTCTGGTTAGGTCCGTCATATACCTTCTCCTCCACGACCACCAAGGGAGGCAAGAACCACAGCAACATCGCCTATCATGTGATTATGCTCAACGCCCGCTATGAATACTACCGCAACAGCATCGTCAAGCTGTACGGACACCTGGGCATGGGTGCGGACATCAGCTATATGCAGCCCAAGTTCGGCGACAATTATTCCAAGGGCTATTTCGCATTCCAGGTATCGCCGTTGGGCGCGGAGGTGGACCTCAGCCGAAGCGCTTCCATGTTCGGCGAACTCGGTTTCGGGGCACAGGGCCTTGCCCAGGTAGGCTTCCGCTTCAAGCTCTGAAAATACATCGTCCTTACACAGGCGAGGCCGCGTCCGCATAACCCGGATGTGGTCTCGCCCGGTGTTATGCCGGCCGGATTGAAGCGGTGAGTGAACGAATAGGGACGCTTTTGTGTTCAATAGATATATAACTCAAAAAAATTCCAATATGGACAGATATCAAGAGGCGCTGGCAGCAAGCCGGGTGCCCGTCAGCAAAGAGACCGTAGATGAGGCTGTAGCCAGAATAGTAGAGAAAGCCCCGGAGTATGCCTCTCCCGAGGTATATCAGTTCCTGTTCAGTTCCGTAGACCTGACCACGCTTTCCACTACCGACACACAGAACAGTGTGGCTCGCTTCACGCAGAGAGTAAACGACTTTGACAACGATTACCCGCAGTATAAGCCGGTAGCTGCCATCTGCGTGTATTCCAACTTCGCGGAGGTGGTCAAGACCAATCTGGACGTGCCCGCCGTGGACATCGCCGTAGTGGCCGGCGGATTCCCATCCTCTCAGACATTCACGGCTGTCAAGGTGGCCGATTGCGCGCTGGCTGTTGCCGAAGGCGCCACCGAGGTGGACGTAGTGATGAACCTCGGCTACTTCTACGACGAGAACTACGAGGATATGTGCGACGAGCTGATAGAGCTGAAACGCACCGTCAAGTCAGCGAAGCTGAAGGTCATTCTGGAGACCGGTGCCCTGAAGACATACGAGGACATACGCAAGGCATCCGTGCTGAGCCTTTACAGCGAGGCTGATTTCCTGAAGACCTCTACCGGCAAGATTTACGAAGGAGCCACCCTCCCGGCAGCCTGGATAATGTGTCAGTGTATTAAAGAGTACTACGAGAAGACAGGCCGCAAGGTGGGCTTCAAATGCGCCGGCGGCGTACGCACCACCGAGGATGCCCTCAGGTACTACGCGGTGGTGAAGGAAGTGCTCGGCGACGAGTGGCTGACCCACGACCTGTTCCGCATCGGCGCTTCCGGTCTGGCCAACGCGCTCCTCTCCTCTATGGAAGGGAAAGAAATCAAATACTTCTGACCCCGCGTCATAATGAATATACAGAGGCGG
>URIC01000069.1 GCA_900547755.1 uncultured Bacteroidales bacterium | reverse complement strand
AATGGTGGTTCATGAAGAATACATGTATAATGATAATTTCAAGGACCCGGGAGAGAACGGGTATAATATATGCGCACGTATGGTTCTGAAAGCCGTTCCGGAAGATAAAGCCCAGAAATACTGGTGGGACAAGTATATACCCATGGGAGAAAAGTAAAAAAACAAATTAACTGAATTTTATACCGTTTGAATCCAAGGCAGGTTCTATAAATTATAAGCAGCCTTGGATTCATATAGTTTTTAAGGGCTTAAAGGTTATATACTCCGAGCGGGGTTAATATCTCAAACTTTATGATTACAGGATAGAATTTGCGGGAGCGGGGATTTTTTTGTAATTTTGCTTTTGCAAGCCGGTCAATTCAGGCTTCGCTATCTTACTTATGCCGAAATTCGCACCCAAGGGGCTGGGCGTAGCGCTCGTGACCCCTTTCACCCAGGACTACAAAATAGATTACCCTGCCCTTGAGACACTTTTACACCGGATAATGGCCGGCGGCGCCGACTTCATAGTCGTGATGGGCACCACAGGAGAGACCCCCACGCTCAGCCATGAGGAAGCCGACGAGGTTTCCGCTTTCGTGCGCCGCGTCACAGCGGGTGCCATTCCTCTTGTCTTAGGTATGGGCGGCAACGACACGGCCGAGCTGTGCGTGCGTCTGCGTACCGCCGACCTCACTGGCTACAGCGCGATTCTGAGCGTGTGCCCCTACTACAACAAACCGAACCAGGAGGGTATGTACCGCCACTTCAAGGCGGTGGCCGAGGCCTCTCCCCTGCCGCTGATACTCTACAATGTGCCGGGGCGCACGGGTGTGACCCTGCAACCCTCCACCACACTGCGCCTGGCACGGGAGTGTGACAATATAATCGCCGTGAAGGAGGCTTCCGGAAGCGTAGGCGCCGTGGCCGAGATTGTGGCGGGCAAACCCGAAGGCTTCGAAGTGCTGAGCGGCGACGACGCCCTCACCCTGCCGATGATGGCTGTGGGTGCCTCGGGCGTAATATCCGTGATAGGCAATGCCTTCACCGCCGAATTCGCCGACTTGGTCCACGCGGCCGCTTCCGGCGATTTCGCGAAGGCGGAAGCCCGGCACCGCCGTTTCAGAAGACTCTACAGACTGATGTTCGCGGAGGGTAATCCCGCCGGCATAAAGTGCGCCCTACACCTATTGGGACTGGCCGAGAATGTGCTGCGTCTTCCGTTGGTGCCTGTGGGGAATATCTGCAAGGGTCAGATAGCCGAAGCCATAGAGCTTTTCCGGCAAGACTGACCGGGTGAGGATAACATACGAGGCAGATGATAGACAAAGCGACTGTCAAAAAAATACTGGACACCGCCAACATAGTAGAGGTGGTGAGCGACTATGTGTCCCTGACCAAACGCGGCTCCAACTATATGGGGCTGTGCCCGTTCCACAACGAGCGTACGCCCTCGTTCTCGGTGAGTCCGGCGCGCGGCATCTGCAAGTGCTTCTCCTGCGGCAAAGGCGGCAGCCCCATAAACTTCATAATGGAGAAAGAGGGTATCAATTACCACGACGCCCTGCTCCACCTGGCCCGTAAATATGGCATAAAGGTGGAGGAGCGAGAACTCTCCGACGAAGAGAAGGCCGAGCAGAGCCGGCGCGAGAGTATGCTCGTTGTCAGCGAATGGGCCATGCGGCAGTTTGAACATCACCTTCGGGAAAGCTCCGAGGGGCAGGATGTGGGTCTCACCTACCTGTATAAGAGAGGTGTCACGCAGGCGGCGATAGACCGTTTCCACTTAGGATATAACCCGGACAAGCCTGAAGTGCTGTACAACGCCGCCGTAAGCAAAGGATTCGACGCTTCGACGCTCATAGAGACAGGACTGTGCGGACTCTCCTCGCGCGACAGTCGTCCCTACGACCGTTTCCGTGGCCGAATCATCTTTCCTATATTCAGCGCCTCCGGCAAGGTCATAGCCTTCGGCGGCCGAGGCATCAAGGGGGAACCGGCCAAGTATGTGAACTCTCCCGAGTCTCCCATTTATCACAAGAGCGACGAACTCTACGGCATCTACCAGGCCAAGAACGCGATAGTGCGCCAGAATAAGTGCTACCTCGTGGAGGGTTACATGGACGTGATAGGTATGTGGCAGAGCGGCATGGAGAATACCGTGGCCTCCTCCGGCACCTCGCTGACCGACGGCCAGATAGCGCTGATACACCGCTTTACCGATAATGTGACCCTAATCTATGACGGGGATGCGGCGGGAGTGAAGGCGTCGCTGCGGGGCATCGACCTGCTGCTGAGTCACAAGCTGGACATAAAAGTGCTGCTCCTGCCGGACGGCGACGACCCGGATTCCTTCTCGCTGAAACATACTCCCGAGGAGTTCCGCGCATACGTGGAGGAACATGAGGAAGACTTCATCTCCTTCAAGACACGCACGCTGCTGTCCACCGCCAAATCGGGGTCTGCCGCCGAGAGAGCTGCCGCAGTGCGCAGTATCGTCACCTCCATAGCGAGCGTGCCCGACCTCGTGAAGCGCTCCTTCTATATCCAGGAAACGGCGCGGACCATGGATGTGCCGGAACGTATTCTGGCAATAGAAGTCGGCAAGGCATTGGAGGAGACCAACGCACGGCTACGCCAGCGCCGTCAGTTCAGCCGTCTGGAGGCGGAGCGTCGCGAGGCGGCCGACAGAGATTCTGCATCCGCGCAACCCGGCACGCAGCCCGCATCCTCCGCCCCGCAGCGACAGGCGGCACAAGCCCTGACCGGTGTCACGCCCGAACAGGCCCCGGCTCCCGTCGATTCCCGTCTGCTGAAAGCCAACGCACAGGTCAACCCCATGGCCGAGGTGGAAAAGAATGTAATCGAATATGTAATCAAATACGGAATGTACACATTCTGCGAGAATACGCCGAATCAGAAACAGGAAGGCGCTACCCGTTGGCTCAATGTGGCCGAATATGTAGACGTGGCCCTCGCGGATGACTCCATGCAATTCACGATTCCGCTATATGCGCATATCCTGGAAAAGGTACTCGCAATGAGCCAAACCTACCGGGAAGAGGAACGCAGACTGGAAGAGGAGTACGCGCATGAGCAGAAACGCGAGATGGAGGAATGGTGCAGACAAAAGGCTTCCGAAGGGCTGAGCATGAAGAAGTTGGAAGCCGAAGAGCGGAAATTTGCCGACGCCCAGGAGGAAAAGAGAATAGAACGCATGACCGAGTTCGCCACCAACTATACAGGCAGACTGCTTGGTTCCGACCCGGATGACGAAGTCCGCCATCTGGCCCTGGAGGTAATAATTCCACGCTACTCCCTGAGTAAATACCACAATAAGAACGTGCATGTAGCCACAGAACTGGAACGTCTGCCGGAACTGCTTCCACGCGCCCTGTATGAGTGGAAAGACGCCCTTATGGCCCAGGCCTACAAAGAGACACAGGCCGCACTGAAGCAGGAAGCCGCAAGCGGCGATTCCCTGAAAATAGAGTCATTGGTCAGAAAGCTGCAGCAAATCTCGGACTTTCGCCGCGAACTGGCGAAAACCTTAGGTGAACGTATTATCAACCCCCGCATATAATTAACTCTCTAATAAACTCAAAATGAAAAAATTCACTATTTTACTAGCAGCATCAGCTATATGCGTAGCCTCGGCATACACTCAAGACAAGGGCGCACAAGAGGTGAAAATCCCTACCGTCTACATGACCCGTGACATATCCCCCGAAGGTCTCGTCAAGGTGTATAAGGCCCTCGGACATCCCGCTACCGGACGTGTGGCAGTGAAAATAAGCACCGGCGAACCGGGCGGACACAATTTCCTGAAACCCGAACTTATCAAGGACCTGGTGGAGACAGTGGACGGCACAATCGTGGAGTGCAACACCGCCTATAAGGGCAGACGTTTCGACACCGAGGACCATCTTGAAGCCGCCAGGGAACACGGCTTCGACAAGATTGCCGAAGTGGACATAATGGATGCCGAAGGAGACTTCAGACTGCCCGTCTCCGACACCACGCATATCAAGTATGACCTGGTGGGCAAGCATCTGCTGAACTATGATTTCATGATTAACCTGGCCCACTTCAAGGGGCATGCCATGGGCGGTTTCGGAGGTGTGCTCAAAAACCAGAGCATCGGTGTCGCTTCCCGCGACGGCAAGGCTTACATTCACTCCGCCGGCAAGACATCCGACCCCGAGATACTTTGGGACAACATAGCCGAACAGGACGCTTTCCTGGAGTCCATGGCCGCAGCGGCCCAGGGTGTACATGACCATTTCAAAGGCAACATACTCTATATCAATGTAATGAACAATATGTCCGTAGACTGCGACTGCAGCAGCCATCCCTCCGACCCGCGCCTCAAGGACATAGGCATCCTCGCCTCCGACGACCCTGTGGCCCTTGACCAGGCATGCCTGTCGCTGGTAATGGAGGTACAACCCGCACCCGGAAATGACAATCAGCCTCTGCTGGAACGTATCACCACTCGCCACGGCACCCACACAGTGGACTACGCCGAGAAAATTGGTCTCGGGTCCAGGCAGTACCGCCTAATAGACATAGACAAGAACGATAAATGACTTTTCGACTCACAGTCAAAGGAGACTGTCTAACAAGTTTGGACAGTCTCTTTTTATAGTCTAAACTGGCTAAAAA
>URIC01000068.1 GCA_900547755.1 uncultured Bacteroidales bacterium | reverse complement strand
TGATTTTGTGTATAAAATAGAGACTGCCTAACTTTCGTTGTTAGACAGCCTCGTCTTATTCGTATTTTGGGAAAGTGTATTTATTCGAACTCTACGAGAGCCTGGTCAGTGCCGATGGTGTCGCCCTCTTCTACAAGGATGCGCTTGACGGTGCCTTCCATATCGGCTGCGAGGTCGTTCTCCATCTTCATTGCCTCATACACCAGGAATACGTCGCCCATCTTCACCTTGTCGCCGGGTTTGACCTTGATTTCGATGACCTTGCCACCCATAGGAGCCTTGAGAACCGGACCTGTCACGGCCACTTCTTCCTTCTTGGCCTCTGCGGGCTTGGCTGCGGGAGCCTCTTCCGCCTTGGGAGCGGCAGCGGCGTTCTCGGCCTTGCGTACGCTCTTCAGGTAGTTCATGGCTACGGCAGGCAGGAGCTGGAGCAGCAGGTATTCCTCGTCGTTCTGAGCGAGCTTGCGGCCCTCGAAGTCGGGGTTCTCGGGTTTGCGGTATGAGCTTACGTCGTAAGGACATTCCTGAGCGTTGCCGGTAATCTTTTCGCGGAAAGCGGGGTCTACGGGAACGGGGGTCGTGCCGTATTCACCCTTCACGAGGCCGATGAACTGATTGTTCTTGTTGGTGTAGTCGGCCACCCCTTTGCGGCGGTCAAGGGCGAGAGCCACAGCCTGTGAACCTACAATCTGGCTTGTGGGTGTAACCAGAGGTACGAGACCTGCGTCGCGGCGCACCTTGGGGATGAGGGCCATGGCCTCTTCAAGCACATCCTCGGCCTTGAGGGCGCGGAGGTTGGCGACCATGTTGGAGTACATACCGCCGGGTACCTCGGCGTTCTTGACAATCTCGTTGGGTTTGGGCAGACCGAAGTAAGCCTCGATTTTGTGGCAGGCGTCAAGCAGCTCGGCCTCGCGGTTCTCGGTGGCGGCGGCGATGGCGCGGTCGAACTCTGCGTCTATCTCCTTAGGCATAGCCTTGTAAGCCTCGTCGAAGTCCTTGGGCCAGTTGTTGCGGTTGAGGTCGAACTCGGCCAGGCTCTTGCGGGCCTCTACGAGTTCCTTGCGAATCTTGGCTACCGCCTCCATGTTGACATCCACTTCGATGCCGAGTTTCTGGCAGAATATCCAGATAAGCTCTATGCTGGGGGCTGCGGAACCTCCGCCGAACCACCAGATGTTGGTGTCCACGATGTCCACACCCTTGATGATGGCTGTGAGTACTGATGCCAGACCGTAGCCGGGCGTGCAGTGTGTGTGGAAGTCGACGTCGACCTTCAGCGCCTGTTTCAGCTTGGGCATGAGGGTATAGATGCGGGAGGGGTTGACCAGGCCGGCCATATCCTTGAGGGTAATCATCTTGGCGCCCAGGCGTTCCATCTCCTTGGCCTTCTCCACGAAGTATTCGTCGGTGAATATCTTCTCGGGAGCTGCGGGAGCCTCCTCTTTGCCGCCGAAGAGTTTGCCGAAGAAGCCTTTCTTCTTGGGGGCGGGAGCGGGAGCCTCGTCCTTGGGGTCTACGGTGTAGCAGACAGCGGCGTCGGCTATGCCGCCCAGCTCGTTGATGAGACGGATGGACTCCTTGATATTGTTGATGTCGTTGAGGGCATCGAAGATACGCATCACGTTGAGGCCGTTCTTGATAGCCTCCTTATAGAAGCCCTCGAGCACATAGTCGGGGTAGGGCACATAGCCGAACAGGTTGCGGCCACGTGAGAGCGCGGAGAGCAGAGAGATGCCTTTCATCTCCTTGGAACAAGCGCGCAGACGGTCCCAGGGACTCTCGCCTAAGTAACGCATTACGGAGTCGGGCACGGCACCGCCCCATACTTCCATGATGTAGAACTTAGCCTCGCGGTAGAGGGGCAGAAGTTTGTCTACATATTCCTGTTTCAGACGTGTAGCAAAAAGAGACTGCTGGCCGTCGCGCAGCGTAAGGTCTCTAATCTTAAGTACTTTAGCCATAATAAGTGTTCTATATGTGAAGTGTTTAAACTGTTTTCGGTATCAGATGCACACGCCTTGCGGCGTGCGGGTATGGTCTGCGGTCTGATTTTGAGAAGTAAAAGTACAACCTTTTTCGCACATATACAAGATTTTACACAAAAAGCTCCAAATTTAACGTTTTATAACAATTGTGAATATTTGTCAATATGTCAACGGCAGAAGGGTCGAAACATTTTTTAGCTATTCTTAAATATCCTTATGGGTGCGTATGAACCTTGATTTGCTTATTATTGATAATTTTGCGAGGTAAACTATATGCTAAGACAGATTCGCAGATAAAATGAACAGCATTAAGACTCAGATGTTACTTGTGGCCGGTATAGGTGTGGCCTGTGCGGCTATGGCTGTCCCCCCTCCGGACAGGGTGTCCGAATTGCCGGAGTTCACGGTTTATCCCCTGGACCGTCCGGTGCTTCACATTACAGGATACGTGCGCGAGAACTCGATGCTCACCACTATGCGGGACACAGTGTTCCTCTTCCGCGAGAAGTTGGTGGACTTTATGTTGCCTGGACTCAAAGCCGGGAAATTCCGGGGCTGGTCCAGACCTCGTATCCTTGCCGTGCGCTCCGCTTACCGTTTCACTGACTATGCCGGGCTGGACTCTGTTAGCGATGAGTTTTTCCGGCATTTCTCCTGGTCGGACTGGATGCAGCTGCCCGGGCAGATGCCGTTGGCGCCGGGGCTGAGGAAGCCTGATGCCGTGGCCGACACGGTGAAGGGACGTTTCGCGCGCGCACAGCTCTGGCGCCGTGAGGGAGAACGGGTGAGTATGCGCGCGGACCTGCTGGCGGATACCGTAAACGCTTCCTGGGCACGGGACCTCAGCAATTCTTACCTCCACGGTCTGGATTTCGATAAGGCGTATGTGAGATGTGAGTACAGTGATGTGGAGTCTGAGGATTCCGTGCTGAACACAATGCAGATTGTCCGATATGTACTGGATGTGGAGAGCGCCGAGCGCAACCGCGAGTTTACCCGTGTATTCGCGTCGCAGGACCCGGTGAGTGTGACCACTCATGCGGAACTTTACCTTACAGACAAGGAGTATATTTCGCTCAAGGAGGCAAAGCGTATAGCCCGCAGCGAGCCGCAGCACACGGTTTCCGACATCGTGGCCCCTCCCTGGGCGCCACCCCTGGATGCCCGTACCCTTACCCTCATGGCGAGAGTGGATGCCATAGACCGCGACATGATACGGCGCAAGAAAATACCGGACCGGCGCCTTGCCGGTTTCACGGACCTGTTCAAGACCCGCCGAAGCACGTGGCAGCAAATCTGGGACATGATAAGTCCGCCTACCTACAATGTCAACACCACCACCTATCCGGGAGTCCGTCACTGACCCGTAATATGTATTTCAGACGGTGATAAACAACATACGTGGCCGCATCCGAAGATGCGGCCACGTATGTTGTTTATGGAGTCGGGATTACTTCTGAGTGAAGATTACGATACGGTTCCAGTCGTTGGTGCTGTAGGGCTGAACGTCAGAGCCGTCGAAGCGGATGTTGAGGCGGTTGCGGTCAATGCCGTAAGTGTTGACCAGAGCGTCGGCAACGGCGTTGGCGCGTTTCTCAGACAGCTTCAGGTTGTATTCGGCAGTACCGGTGTCCTTGTCGGCGTAACCTACGATGTTCACGTTCTCTTTGGGGTTGGCCTTGAGCCACTCGGCCATGTTGTATACGTTGACCTCTTCGGTAGGCATAATCTTGGCGGAGTTGATGGTGAAGCGTACGGTGGTCATGAGAGGAGCGTTCACGCAGTCTTTCTGAACCACGGGTTCGGGGCAGGGGAGCTGAGCCTCGCAAGCGGCGAGAGCCTGCTGAGCGCCGAGAAGTTCGCCACGGAGACCGTTGACCTGATTGTTGAGGTCGGCGATTTTGCCGACATAGTCGCACTCGTTGAAAGTGCCCCAGCCACGTCCGCCGAAGTTGATGTTGAAACCGCCGAGGGCAGCTACATTAGCCTCGATGGGGTCGCCGTAAGAGCAGTTGTTCCAGTTGTCGCCGTAGAATGTGGCGCGGGCCTCCGCGAAGAAGTCTACATACTTGCACAGACGGAAACGGAACTGGATACCGGCGGTAACGGGGAGAGTCCAGGACTCGTCTTTGATGCCGTTATCGCCCTTGCCGTTGATGTTGGAGGCAGCGGCGAAGCGGCCTTCGGAATCGTGGATGCGCCACATATAGTCACCACCGAAGCCGGCGAAGGGGATGATGGAGAATACGCGGTTGGGGTTAACGCCGCCAAGTGAGTTGAACATATCCCACATCAGCTCGAAGTTGACGTTCACGTGTTTGCCGCGTGTCCAGCCGTTGTAGGGCTGAGCCTTCGTGGGGTTATCCCAGTGCAGGGCACCGCCGATAGCGTTGATGCGGAAACCGATATAGGGGCTGAACCAACGGCCGAAACCGAAGTTGTAAGCCACTGTCATGCGCTTGCGGTCAATGTCTTTGATGTCACGGTCTATACCTGTGCCTTTCTCCACGAAGGGCTGGTTGATGCCTGCGCCGAGCTGGATGAACCAGTTGTTGCGCCAGTTGGAGAAGTAGTGGTTGTTGGGGTCACATTCGAACTCGGTCACAGCTACTGTCTCGTCTACATAGACGGGAGTCTGGGCGTAAGCCTCGCCGGATGCACACAGGGCTACTGTGGCGAGAGCTGCTCCGAAGTAAAGATTTCTAACTTTCATAATTAACTTTATTTAGTTCTACAATAATTAATTTCAGTTTATTTAAGAAACAACGCTGAACGAGGAAGGTTCGCTAATTTTGTGCAAAGGTATAACACTTTTTTTAAATTAACAAATTTAGCGTAACTATTCAGCGAATCGTATGAACGAGATTATGGAGAAATAATTTCCTGAAT
>URIC01000067.1 GCA_900547755.1 uncultured Bacteroidales bacterium | reverse complement strand
GATACAAGAGCCACTGCCACTAAGGACATAGACAAAAATTCTTTTACTTTCATAGTTTATTATTTGTTTAAATTAATAGATGAGGAAGTTTTCTCATTGTTGTCGTGATTGCAAAGTTAGCACTTTTTATGACATTTCAACTGTTGATTTATACAATTAACTTATTTTAACATACAGACGGATGGATTTAGCAGGTTGAGTCTTGTCCCCGAGAGGGAGGCTAACGAAGGCACATCCAGGCTGTGGGAGAAAAGCGGGGAAGGGCCATAAGGCTGAGTTGCGCCGCGCGGTCCTGAAGGCTGCCGCTGCCGTCGCCCACTGTTATGCCGCGCTCCTCCAAAGCCTCGCGGACCGCGCACAGCGCCTTCTCAGGCGTATTGTTGTCTTTGCTAAGGTGGCACAGGAACACGTTGCGCAGGCCGGAGCCGGCCACTTCGGCCAGGAAACGGGCCGTGTCGGCGTTATCGAGGTGTCCGTGGTCCGTACGAATCCGTGCCTTCAGGTATTCCGGATAGGGTCCGCGCTTAAGCATCTCAAGGTCATAATTGGCCTCTATCATCAGGAAGTTGGCGCGGCTCATATAAAAACGCGCACGCTCGCTGACCTCACCCAGGTCGGTGGCCATAACGAACCGGCGGTCGCCCAAATCGAAACAGAACCCGGCATTGTCCGCCGCATCGTGCGGCACGTCGAATGCGGTGACGGTGAAGCCGGCCAGCTTGAAGGGAAATTCCTTGAAGACAGGCACGTGGCAGTCTTTGATGCGCTTGGAGATGCTGTGGCGGCGCAGGATGGCGTTCAGCACACGGTTGGTGCAATAGAGACGTATGTGCCTGTTGGCGCGCAGCAGTTTATAGGCGAAGCGCACATGGTCCGAATGGTCGTGGGTCAGACAGAGCCCCTGGACGCGGGACATGGGCACGCCGTTGATACGCAGCGTGTCCGCTATCTTATCCGGGTCCACGCCGGCATCCACAATAACCCCGGCCCGCCGGGTGCCGATGTAGGAGCCGCTGCCGAAGGAAATATAGCAGATAGGTTCGTTGGCGGGAGCGTTCCCCCGTGCCATAGCCTCATTGCGGGCCTGCACGGAGCGCAGGTCGGGACCGGCAGGCGTGAGAGGACGCGCGCCCGTCAACTCAGAGGGCGCGGGGATTTCCCATTCTTCGAAATTTATGCTCAGCTGCTCGTTCATTTCGCGGAAATAAGAAAAATAGTCGGAATCTTGTGATAGGAGACTCCGGGGTTACGCCACTTGCGGGCCGGCAGAGTGCGTATGCTCTCCCGCTCGGGGTCAGTTATGGCCGAGGCCACACACACCAGGGTATCGGGATTAAGGGTGCCGGCGAGAGTCTCGAGCAACTTGTCGTTGCGGTAGGGTGTCTCAATAAAAATCTGGGTCATGCCGGTGCGCCGCGAGTCCGACTCCAAAGCCTTGATACGGCGCAGCCTTTCCCCCGCATCAATCGGCAGGTATCCGTGGAAAGAGAACCCCTGGCCATTGAACCCGGAAGCCATAAGGGAGAGCAAGATGCTGGAAGGGCCGGTGAGCGGCGCCACACGGTATCCGCGCCGCTGCGCCTCCGCCACGACAAGCGCGCCGGGGTCGGCCACACCGGGACACCCGGCCTCGCTCATAAGCCCCATGCTCTCCCCTCTCTCCATAGGCGCAAGCATACCTGCCGCCAAAGCAGGGTCGGTATTCACGTTCAGCTCCGCAAATGTAAGATTGTCAATCACCACCTCGCGGCTGCACTTGCGCAGGAAACGGCGCGCGGTCCGAACATTCTCCACGATGAAATGGCGCAGTGCCAGCACCACCTCAGTATTGAAAGAAGGAAGCACACGCTCCAACGGAGCGTCGCTAAGGTTGACCGGTATCAGGTAAAGAACAGGTTTCGGGTCCATGGGTAAAAAAGCTACGTAACTGCAAAATTACAGAAAACCGTCCGTAACACCAAAACCGCGCACGGACAAAAAATATGGGCCGCAAAAAAACTGCGGCCCACAGGGTAATTTTCATTGTAAAAGTACAGTTATCCTTTGAATACCGATGAGCGGTGAAACCGCATATATGCCTGTCTTGCCTCGTCAAGTGGAAGCAGCTGTATAAACTGACCGTCTTTAATGCCGAGCCGTTCTTTGTTTTTGGGCGAAATCCAGTTGGAAAGGACTATGCGACGGTCTTCTGTAAAGGTCATCAAGCCCCTGTCGAAAAGTTTATCATACAAAGGAGACAGCATAAAACCGTTTTTAGGGTCAATTCTTTCAGAATCAGCAGCTACAGCCCAAGGTTTGATATGACTTGCAATAAGAAGGCGCTCGTCATTAATCATAGTAATCGGACAAAACGGGCACTCGGAAAGCAGCTTGTCTCGGTATATGCCCTGTCCCTGACGGGCTTTGCGTATCTCAGTCTGACGAGACGACATTTTAGGCTCGGGCACATATTCGGGCGTTTTAACTTCTTTTCTGCCGTATGTAAATACACGCGCAGCCTTTTTATCGGCAATAGCCTCAAAGTCAGCAAAAAGTTTCCAATAATACAATGTGGCACCCGAGCTGTCGGTAAGCTGCATGACGGAAATATATGTGACAAGAGGCAGAGAAATCTCTCGTATAAGCTGATATCCGGAATCTTTTGAGTTTACATAACCGCGTGACCCCTCAATCTGGTCTTGAGCGGTAACGTTGAACTCAATGACTTCAGGAAGGTTTTTTATTCTGGCGACACGTTCTTTCCACAACCGGGGCATTTCTGCCGCACCCCGATAATCTTGCGAAGGGTGCAGATATTCAGCATGTAGAGCATTCATGTAGGAAAGGAGGTCACTTCTCAGCAAAAAGCATTTTGCTACAAAACCCACATTCCCAAAGAAGGGATACATAATGGCTTTAGAGGCTATATACAATTTGGCCTCGCCGTTCCCTCCTCCGATTTTTGATGCCCGCTTCACGAAACAGTCAGGCACAGTGACAGGAGAATCAAGAGTGTCCACAAAGTTGAAATTCTGACCGTCGATTTTCATTGTTCCTATTCTCCGTATTTAGTAATGTCAAGCTGCTTCAACAAAGCTATGAGAACATCTACGACAATACTGTTCCCCGCCTGTTGATACATTGACGTATTTGAAACGACAATTTTGAAAGAATCCTTGAAGCCCATAAGACGCAGACATTCTCTTGGAGTGAGTTTACGTATGCGGCCTTTGTGGGTCACATAATTATCAACTCCCGCACGGTGCATTTTGTGCATGGACTGCAAGAGCGGACGAGCGACATCAAGGTCGGTTTCTGTGGATGTGCGGAAATTTTTAGTGCCGGGAGTCAAAACATAGTTCTTGACTTTCTCAGAAAGATAATACTTTTCCTCTACGTCTCTGACATCAAAGATAAATTCGTCCCATCCTTCCTCGTATGGTTCATCTTGTAAAGCGGGATGATATACGAAATCGCCATGCCAGTTGAACTGTTGGTTTCTTTTCTGACAAAGGGCGACTTCCCCGTTTATCTGGGTATAGCACTTGGTACGGTTTTTTGTAGATGTCACGAACTTGATGCCTTTTTCGCGAAGGAAATATCGGGTCTGGATGTAGTCTTCCAGGAAATCGTACATCCGATATTCAAGAGGTATAGGGTCCGGGAACTCAAACTCCGTCGGTTCGCGGAATCCGACGCAAAAAATTCTTTCGCGATGTTGTGGTATGCCGTAGTCTTTGCTGTTGAGAACCTTGAAATAAATGTGATATCCGCAGTAATCCTCAAAGGTATGGCGGATAACCTCCCAAGTGTTGCCCTTGTCGTGATTGATGAGACCTTTTACATTTTCAAATATGAAAATCTTAGGTTCACATTCTCTTACTATACGTGCGAACTCTCGGAAAAGCGTTCCTCGTGTATCTTCAAAACCTTTTCGCTTTCCTACCATTGAAAACGCCTGGCATGGAGCGCCACCGACGAAAATATCCACCTTGTCTTTGAACGCAGTGGCATCAAAAGTATGTATGTCGGAATGCCATCGGCTTTCATCAATATCATAGTTGGCAAAATATGATTTTTTACATTTCTCGTCAATGTCGCCGGCAAAGACAATTTCCGTATTCAGGCCCAATCTTTGGAAAGCATGTTCAATTGCGCCTATACCGCTAAAAGATGTCGCAAGTCTAATCTTTCTTTCGGGATGAGAAAACTGGCGCTCGGTCCAGATAGTTCCATTGCCGTAAAACAGAGTAGCCTCAGCAGCGATATCGGAATCATAGATTATATTATTATCTTGATTGGTCATCAGATATTTAAGTGGTCTTGATAAAACTTGAAATGTGCTACGCTCGCCTAAATGCAAATTAAGATAAAAATCCTGAGATTTTTATACCTGCAGAAAAAAATCAGGGTCAATGCCTTGATGCCCACAAAGGTAGCATTATTTTTTGTATTATGTGCATGACGTAACCATTATTTTTTTGGAAAGTCACATAAGGTACGGAGTGATGATTACTGAACTCTGTCAGATGCCCAATTGTACAGTCAAGCGTTGAGTCTCTTAAGCCGCCATGGATAACTAATAGCCTTCAAAGAATCACATCCGAGGAATTTTCATCCCCGAGTGGAAACCGCCCGTAACACCAAAACCGCGCACGGACAAAAAATGTGGACCGCAGATTTTTTTGCGGCCCACAGGGTATTTTTATTGTACAGAATCAGAAGCCTTCCAAGGGCATGGCGTGGGTGTAGGGGTGATTGCAGCCGGGACATACTTTCGGAGGCTCGGTGCCTTCGCTTATGTACCCGCAGACCATACAGCGCCATTTTATGGGTCTGTCACGTTTCCAGAGCGTACCGCTGTCTATCATCTCGCGCAGGGCGTCGAAGCGAGCCTTGTGGGTGGCCTCCACCTTACCTATGGCTTCAAAATGCTCGGCTATGACGGGATAGCCTTCCTCCCGGGCTATCCTGGCTGCGTCGGCGTATGCCTCTACACCCTCGTGTTCCTCTTCGCGGGCGGCCTCCTTGAGGTTGGAAGAGGTGTCGGATATCACACCGGCGGCCACAGCACCCAGGTTTACAGGTATGAGGGCTCCATCCTGAAGATATTTGAAAAACACCTTGCCGTGGGCCATCTCATTGTCGGCTGTCTCCTTGAACACAGCCGATACGGGAAAATAATCCTCCTTCTCTGCCTGAGCGGCGTAGAAGTTATAACGTGTATATGCCATTGACTCGGCCGCATAAGAGGCAGTCAGGTTTTCAAGCGTCCTGGACCCTGCCAGGGATTTGTCCGCTTTAAAAAAACTAACGGGATTCATAGTTTTGTGTGTTTATAAAAGTGAAGTTGTCTAAACTTATTTCGGGATGTTAATGATACAGTAAAATAATTAAAAT
>URIC01000066.1 GCA_900547755.1 uncultured Bacteroidales bacterium | reverse complement strand
AGCGTTCGAGCCATGCTTTATTGCCATATTTGAGTTTTATCGGACAGCAATAGTTAAGATACCTAAAATAAGCAACTTGGATACTTTTTCCTATGAATCTGCCGTCCGGCTTAAAATCTAAACCCGTCTTCATTCAAACTCAGAGCTTAAAACTTATGGTTATTACCGAATGGTGATACCCCGTTCAATACAAAAGCCAGTCTATTTAACTGTCCTGTTTAGACAATCTCGACCATTGGTAACTACACGCATTTATCCCGTAAACATAGTTTATTGTTATGCGCCATCCGTATGCTGAGGCGTGGAATAGTGAGGTACTGTTGTTTCGAAAAAGACACCGGGTTTTCTGTATCAGGAAACCCGGTGTCTTTTTCGTATGTAATATAAGTGGCTTATTTCAGCTGTTTGAGTATATTGGCCACGTCGGTGTCATCGGGGTTGAGGTTCAGATACTTCTGGAAACAGTCGCGGGCCTCGGCGGTCTTCTTGTCCTTCACGTAGGCCACGCCAAGCGCGCGATACAAGGAAGCCAGGTCGCTCTTGTTGTTGTCGGTCACGTTCTGCTCCGCCATGGAGATAGCCTTGAGGTATTCCTGCTCGGCGGCGGCGTTGTCGTTGCGCATGAGAGCGATGTCGCCCATGCGTTTGGGGGTCTGGTATTTGTAATCGGCGCCAAGCAAGGAGTCTGCCTTCTTGATTGCGTTCTCGCTCATGGTCAGATATTTCTCTTTGGCGGCGGTGTCATCTGCGGGGGCTGTCTGCGCGCCGAAATATGCGTAAGTCGAGAGGTTGAAGAGGTCGGAGCCTGTCGCATTGTCACCTGCCAGGTCTATATATTTCTGCATATAGTCGGCAGCCTTGCCATAGTCGTTGGCATCGTAGCAGTAGAAGCGGGCGGCGCCCTTGACTACGCTTGCCTCTTTGGGATACTCGTTCAGACCCATCTCGATGACCTGTACGGCCTCGTCCTTGCGGCCGGCCTTTGCCAGGTCGCCGGCAATGAGCGCGAAGTCACCGTATGCGAAACGGTTGGTGTCGCTCTTGAACTTGAGAAGCTGTTCGGCCATATCAAGTGCGTCGGGACGCTGCAGCAGGTTGGCGAATATGTACTGGAAGCGACGGGCGCTGAAGTTGCCGGGGTTGGCTGTCAGCATGGCGGATGCCTCATCGAAGCCGGTCTGATAGTCGTTCACGAAATAGAGCAGAGACAGGTAACGGTCCTCATCGCTTTTGAAGTGGTTGGGGTTCTTCATCAGCTTGGCGTATTCGTCCATACCCTTCTTAATCTGGCCGTCGTTGTAGAGTACTTCGGCGAGTTCGCGCTGACCCAGAGCGGAGTTAGGACTGTTCTTAAGCAGAGCGTTGAGCTGGGTCACGGCTTCATTCACACGTTTCACCGTGAGCAGTTTGTCGGCATACTTGATGTAGCCCTCGGCTGCCTTGGGGTTGACGCGGATGGCGCTCTCGTAGAAGTTGCAGGCATCGCCCACCTTCTTGCTGTCGCCGTTGGCGGCGTCAAAAGCCATATCGCCCATGAACATATAGAAGTCATGGTCGTTGTCGGCCCATTTGGGGTTGTTGGAGAGAGCCTGTTTCTGCACCAGTTTCTCGCCTGTGGCGATAGCCTTGCTCATCTGCTTGGCATACAGAGTGGGGTTCACGTCATAGTAAGCGCGAGCCACAGCCGCATAGATGCCCGCATCCTTCTTGTCAAGTTTCTCGGCATCCTTGAACAGCTCTTCTGCCGCCTTGCTGTTGCCGTTGATGAGTTCGATGTTGCCGGCACCTACATAGTTGAAAGGATTTTCCGGGTCAGCGGCGAGACCTTTCTGGAAGTAATCTCCGGCCTCCTTAAGGAAAGAGGCGGGGTTGCCATGGTTGGTGCGCTTGGCGGTGTAATATCTTCCCAGCTGAATCTGGCCGAGATAATAGTAAGAGAGGGCCTTGTCGGTGTCGGCGTTGTCGAGGTTGCGGTTCAGCAACTCCTCCGCCTGAGTCAGGCGGTCTGCCTTGTAGTACTCCACGCCGTCTTTATATCCCTGCGCCATGAGGCTCAAGGATGCTCCTGCAGCAAATGCAAGGGTAAGTAAGAATTTAAACTTCATTGGAATATGGTGTTAAGTATTTGTTGTCTTGTCAGGTATCGAGGTCTGCGTTGTGCAAAAGATATACCTTGTCTATATGACAACGTATATCCCTTTCGGTTTATTGAATGTACGGACAATATTTTTAACTGCCCATCTCCACTACACGCGGATGCACGTGGTAGGGCAATATTCCGGTGAGCAGCAACAGCTTCTGTCCGATAAAGCCGGTCACGAAGGAGTAGAAAGCGTGGCCCACGGAGTTATTGGCGGCTGTGGACACCAGATATATTTTACGTACCAGAGGGTATTTGCCGTCATAGATATATGCCTGGTAGGGCTGAGACCCGTCAAGCTGGTCATCCTTACGCACTTTAAGTACCTTCACCTTGTCGGTAAACTCCACGAAGGTGTTGTCGTCCGTGGCTTCAAGCTCTTTTATTTTCTGGGAGTCTATATTCTCCTTATTCATGGAAGACTGGATGCGTTCCAGACTCTCGCCAAGCCAGCTTACGCTGACCAGGCCGATGGCGCCCTTGTCCTGCTCCACCACCTTCAGCACATCGTCGTTGCCATGCTGGGCGAACACATTAGGCCCGAATTTGCCTCCCTTGGGCAGCAGATTGTCCTCGATGTAGCTTACATTGGCCGACCCCTTTTGGTCAAACACAATCTTTACCGGTGTGGTGTCGTTCACAGCCAACTGCTGCCAAGTAGTGATTTCGCCGCTGAACAGTTTGCGGATTTCTCCTACTGTGAGCAATTCTATGGGGTTGTCCTTGTTCACAATCACGGCCACTGCGTCCACGGCTATAGGCTCCTGGCGCACTATGTGCTTGTTGTGGTTCTTGATATGGTCTATCTGCTTCTGGGTTAGGGGACGGCTTATCACACCTAACGAGCAGGAATCCTGCAGCAGTCCGTTCACTACATCCAGCTCGCTCATGTAGCGGGTCAGGATTATGGACTTGGGATACTGGTACTCGAACACCTCGCGCTCCTGTTCCATGAAGCTCGCGAAGCCCTCGTCTGCGTACACCACCACGCTGCCCTCGTCGTACTTCTGCGTAGTCTTATGGCAGGAGGTGGCCAGACACGCGGCCAGAACCGCAAGGGTCAGATAAATAGTTTTTCTCATTTTCTCAGTATAAAGTAGATGTCATTTCATGCGTCTGTACAATCTGTATCCGCGCCAGATGCCGTAGACAATAAAAAGACAGCCCAACGCTATGGCTACGCCCTGGGGCAGGATGACTTCAAATACCGAACAAAGGCAGCAGATGCCGACACCGACATATACCAGCACCATGAATATACCGAACATCAGATATGCTCCGCGGGGAGTGCCGTTGCAGTTATTTTCCTGAAGACTCATAACAGTAGTTTTTTAGAATTGTTAAAAATAGCGATATTGATTTTGCTTATTTAACAAATACCTTTGCCCGGAGGTTCAGAATACGCGACATAATTATCGGGTGGCCATTGTCCAAGCGGGTGTAAAATTACTAAAAAATGCGGACGTGCGAAAATTTTTGTAAAAATAGACCGAATTAAGACATTTCCACCTTGGAGTCGGTAATAATTGCCGCCCGGACGTTTACCTGATAAAAGCGAGTTCTTATGAATAAGATTATAATTATGGGAGCATCCTCGGGTATCGGTCTGGCGCTGGCCGAGGCTTTTGTCTCCCGAGGTGTTAAAATAGGAGTGGCGGCACGCTCGTTGGCACCCCTGCGTAAGTTGGCTGATAAATATCCCGGCTGTGTGGAGCCCGCAGCTATGGATGTCACTGACCCGGAGGCACCGGAACACCTGTCTTCTCTCATTAATAAAATGGGAGGCATGGACCTGTACATTCATGTTGCCGGCATAGGGCTGCGCAACCCCGACATGGTTCCGGAGCTGGAAGTGAAGGTAGCCGAGACCGACGCTGTGGGGCTGGCGCGAATGTGTTCGGCAGCTTTCCGGTATTTTATGGATACGGGGTGTCCGGGGCAGATTGCAGCTGTCACCTCGGTGGCCGGCACACGTGGAATAGGGGAGCTGGCGGCTTATTCCGCTTCAAAGAGCTTCGGAAGCACCTATCTGGAAGCGCTTCAGCAATTGGCCAAAAACAAGGGTATGCCCCTTTATATTACCGACATACGCCCTGGTTGGACCCGGACTCCTTTTGTGGACCCCGATAAGAAATATATGTTGGAGATGCAGCTATCCCGGGTGGTGCCTGGCATACTTAAGGCTATTGCTAAGCGTCGCCGGGTAGCGGTTATTGACTGGCGCTGGGCCCTGGTCTGTCATGTGTGGCGCCTGCTTCCACGCTCCCTATGGCTCCGTTTCCACGGCTTAGGACTTTGAGGTAAAAGAAATTCAATTCTTAAGGTATGCTGATTACCTCTGTTGACTATCTGACTGAATGAATTTTCGGGTCGTTTTGAAAAAGATTTGGCGGTTTCGGAATTAATGCTTACCTTTGCAGCCGTATTGCACCGGGGGTATATTGCGCCCTCGCGGCAGTACATACCTAATACAAAGTACAATTAAAACATTAAGTAACATTTTTATTTATGGCAACCAAGATTAGATTGCAGCGTCGCGGTCACAAAGACTACGCTTTTTATCCAATCGTTATCGCCGATAGCAGGGCACCACGTGATGGTAAGTACATTGAGAGGATAGGTTCCTATAATCCGAACACTAATCCTGCTACAATAACACTTGACTTCGAGCGTGCTCTGTATTGGGTAGAGGTAGGTGCTATTCCTACGGACACAGTACGTTCCATTCTTTCCCGCGAGGGCGTGATGCTGATGAAGCACCTCCGTGGCGGTGTCAAGAAAGGCGCGTTCAACGAGGAAGAGGCACAGCGCCGTTTCGACGCCTGGAAAGCACAGCGCGAAAAAGCTGTCGAGGCAGGCAACGCCAAGAACGCAGCCAAGAAGGCCGAAGAGGCTAAGGCTCGTTTTGAGGCTGAGGTAGAAAAGAACAAAGCAAAGGCTGAGGAAGTAGCTAAGAAAAAAGCTGAATTGCTCGCCGCTCAGGAAGCAGCAGCCAAGGCCGCCCAGGAGGCTGAAGAGGCAGCAGCCGCTGAAGTCGCCGCCGAGGAGGCTGCGACTCCTGCCGAGTGATTTACTGTCTTTGCCGACAAGACAAATCATTAAGAGCAACAGGTATTTGAGCCTGTTGCTCTTATTTTTGTGTATGAATCAGGAGACGGACAGTGTTTTAATGCTTCGGAATCATTTAAAAATCTATGTGGCTATCCCGTTTGTAATCAGGGGGATGTGGAAAGCGAGAGGCTTTTAAGAACTTTTTATGTAAAAAAAGTCGCGGAAATATTTGGCCGGTTCGTAAAAACGCCGTAACTTTGCAGCGTCAAAAAGGAAAAACAACCGCTCCTTGTGACTGAAACGGCGAATTAGTGTAGCGGTTAGCACGCCACCCTCTCACGGTGGAGACTCGGGTTCGAGTCCCGGATTCGCTACTGATAAAAGGCTCAGCACTGTGAAATACAGGTTGAGCCTTTGCTGTAAACTTACGCTCCTTCTCGGAGACTCTGATTCT
Organism: uncultured Bacteroidales bacterium; assembly: GCA_900547755.1. Taxonomy (GTDB): domain Bacteria; phylum Bacteroidota; class Bacteroidia; order Bacteroidales; family Muribaculaceae; genus Lepagella. The sequence continues at coordinate 136 of URIC01000066.1, read as the reverse complement.
CCTTGTCGGATTCTAATCCTCCCTTTTGGATACTAAAAGGCTGTTTAAAATAAACGTTAATTATGGGCGACAGATTTACGGTCAGAATCCGGTCAAGTCGAAGGAGCATAGCGGGCTATGTGACTGAGACGCAGCC
>URIC01000065.1 GCA_900547755.1 uncultured Bacteroidales bacterium | reverse complement strand
TATCGTTATTTTCCTTAAAAAATTTCACAAATCAAATTAGTTTAGACAACTTCATTGGAAGAAATTGAATACATGGTCGAAACTGCCGTCGAAGGCCGCTTCCTTACCGTCAATCCAAATGGTCGGACGCATATCGTTGGGGTTGTTACCTTTATGCCCGTCTTTCCAGGATATTGTCTGCAGGTAATACTCTTTACCGTATTTTCCCACTCCTACTTTGTATCGTCCATCCCCTGATTGCCATGCTATATGATAATCATACTGGCCTTTGTCAGTTTGTCCGGAGAGTTCTTTTCCCTTTCTGATCAATCTGTCCTTTTTATCTTTGACCTCTTGAATCAAAGTTATGTTTCTGCTGAATCTATCGTTTATCTTTAATGAATCCATATCAATCAAATAAATCTTTTATTTTAATCTGTAAGGCATCTGCCAGCCGTTTGAGGTTACTTAGAGTAATATTGCGTTCCGCCCTCTCGATCATTCCTATATATGTACGATGGAACCCGGCTCTGAATGCAAGTTCCTCTTGCGAAATCCCGAGTTCCTTTCTTCGTCGCTGAACTTTAAGCCCGAATTCTTTGAGAAATTTTAGATTTGTCTCCATTCGCTAATCATTGTCTGCGAAATTACGATGAGCCTTGCATGTCCGCAACATACAATAATTGGCATTTGCTGTAATAGTTCATTTAAGGATAAGAAATTTATGACAAGACAGTCATCCGCACGGATAGATCGGATTGAATCTGAGTGTAATCACATTGTGCCGTTTGTGATTGAAATCGTAAAACAGCGAACAAGTAACGGGGGCGTTTCGTTTTTTGAGCCAATTTGTGGGCTTAACTGAAAAATTTGTAGTATATTTGCAAGCTGATAATTTGTATTCATTATCAATTAGCTAAATATAAATAACAAAAATAAATCTAACTGGTTAACAACAATGCAGAACAAAGGGTTTATCGGTACAATTGCTGTCCTTTTGATTTTGATTTGCGGTTTTTACATCTCATTCTCGTTTGTCACACAGGGTTACGAGAAGGAGGCGGACGAGTACGCAGTCAGGATTGCGAAGACAAGCGATGCCGCTAACGAGAAGTACAAGCAGGCCCGCAAGGAGTATATGGACTCCCTTGAGAACGAGAAAGTCTATTTAGGCTATACTCTGGGTCAGGTGAAAAAGATGGAAATCGGTCTGGGTCTGGACCTGAAGGGCGGAATGAACATCGTCCTGGAGGTGCCCACCACCGACATGCTCCGCTCCTACGCCAAGGATGACGCTTCGCTGGCCAAGATAGACGCCGGCATAAAGAAGGTCCTCCCCAACGGCGAGTTCACCACTCCCGGCGCAAAGCCGTCTGACAAGAATTTCGTAAACAAATTTGCAGAGCAGTTCCCCGAAGGCCAGCTCACCACCCTGTTCAGACACGAGGGCGAGTTCCTGGGCAAGCTCACCGGCAAGTCCTCCAACAAGGAAGTGGCACAGGCCCTCGCCAATCAGGTGAACAGCCAGGTGGATGACGCCTTCAACGTGTTCCGCAACCGTATCGACAAGTTCGGCGTCGTGTCCCCCAACATTCAGAAGCTGCAGGACAAGAACGGCCAGATTCTGCTGGAGCTTCCCGGCGTGAAGGAGCCTGAGCAGATGACCAGGCTGTTGCAGAGCAGCGCCAACCTGGAGTTCTTCGAGGTCTACAACGGCGATGAAGTCTATACCCAGCTCGCTCAGCTGAGCGACGCCACCGCACCCGCCGACACCACCAAGAGCGCGCTTCTGGAGCTGTTAGGCGGCGTAATACAGCAGGGCAGCCCCCGCGTGGGCCTGGTGGCCAAGGCCGACACCGCAGCCGTGAACGCCTTCATCAACTCCGCCGAAGCGGCGCAGATACTCCCCTCCGACCTCACTCTGGTATGGGAGAACAAGGCCACTGAAATAGAGGCCAAGAAGAACGGCAAGGCAGTGATGGGCAAGAACGGCCAGCCCCTCAAGAACAAATATTACGGTCTGGTAGCCCTGCGCGGCGAGCCCCAGCTGGAGGGTGACGCCGTGGTGAGCGCCAATTCCGAACACGACAACCTCAAGGGCGAGGTGGTGAACATGCGCATGAGCGACGAGGGCGCCAGCCGCTGGAGTTCCGTAACCAAGGACAACGTGGGCCGCAGCATAGCCATCGTCATGGACAACGTAGTCTACTCCTATCCCAACGTAAACCAGCAGATTACCGGCGGAAGCTCCGAGATTACCGGCAACTTCACTCCCGAGGAGGCCAACGACCTGGCCAACCTGCTGAAATCCGGCAAGATGGACATCACTCCCCGTGTGGTAAGCTCCGAGGTAATAGGCCCGTCGTTGGGCGCGCAGGCCATCGAATCCGGCTTCGTATCCTTCATCGTGGCCCTGGTGCTGCTGATGCTGTTCATGATAGCCTTCTACGGCGTTATCCCCGGCCTTGTGGCCAACCTGGGCCTTATGCTCAACCTCTACTTCACCTTAGGTATCCTCGCATCCATTCAGGCGGTGCTCACCCTGTCCGGTATAGCCGGTATCGTGCTTGCCCTGGGTATGGCGGTGGACGCCAACGTGCTTATCTTTGAACGCTCCAAAGAGGAACTCCGCGCCGGCAAGAAACTGCGCCAGGCCATCTCCGACGGTTACAGCAACGCTTTCTCCGCCATCTTCGACGGTAACCTCACATCCATTATCACAGGTGTGATTCTGCTCCTCTTCGGTTCCGGTCCCATCAAGGGCTTCGCCACCACCCTCATCATAGGTCTGGTATGCTCCTTCTTCACAGCCGTGTTCCTGACCCGCATAGCCTTCGACATCATAACTAAGAACGGCCGTTGCGCCAACATGAGCTTCACCACCGGCATATCCCGCAAAGTCTTCGGCAAGACATCCATCAACTTCATCGGCAAGACCAAAGGCGCGATGATAGTATGGATTGCCCTTACTGTGGTGGGTATCTGCTCCCTCTGCTTCCGAGGCATGAACCAGGGCATCGACTTCTCCGGCGGCCGCAACTATGTGGTAGCCTTCCAGAAGGATGTAAATCCCGAAGAGATACGAGGCCGCCTGAGCGCGACATTCCAGGAAGCCGCCGCCAAACATGGCATCAAGGAGCCCGTGGCCGTAAGCGTAATCACTATCGACAACAACCAGAAGGTACGTGTCTCCACCAACTACCGCATCAACGAGAATAACGAGGATGCCGTAGACAAAGAAATCACCGAACTCCTCTACAACGCCTTGAAGCCGCAGCTTACGGTAAACGGCAAGCTGATGGGCGAGGATGAGTTCGCACTCGCCAACGAGGAAACGGGCATCGTGTCCGCCCAGAAGGTGGGCGCCGCCGTGGCCGACGACATGAAGGCCGACGCGATGATAGCCGTGGGCATAGCGGTACTCTGCATGTTCCTCTACATCCTTATCCGATTCCGCAATGTGGCCTTCTCAGTCGGCGCCGTCTGCGCCGTGGCCATGACCACATTCCTCATCATCGGCTTCTACTCCATCTGCTGGGGCTTCCTCCCCTTCTCCATGGAAATCGACCAGAGCTTCATAGCCGCCGTGCTGACCATTATCGGTTATCAGATAAACGATACCGTGGTGGTATTCGACCGTGTGCGCGAGACACTCAAGCTGAATCCCAAGGAGGAGAAAAAACGTGTATTCAACGACTCCCTGAATGCCACGCTCACCCGTACGGTCATGACCTCCGTCTCCACACTGCTCGTGCTGCTGTGTATCTTCATCCTCGGTGGCGACACTATCCGCTCCTTCACCTTCGCGATGATATTCGGTGTGGCGGTGGGCACATTCTGCTCCCTGTTCCTCGCGGCCCCCGTGGCATACCGGATTCTTTCCCGCAAGAAGAAAACCGGCAAGGACGCCATAAAAGCCATGCCTGCCGAGCGTCTGAAACGCTGACAATACTGACAATACAGAGAATACGTTCTTTATTCGGAAGCCGGGTCAATTTATGGTTGACCCGGCTCCTGTTTTTAGGCTATACGTGTTTTTGGGTTTACGATGTAGTTTTCGCATCCCACATCGCGTCTAACGGGGTGTAATTCCTAAACGACCTCTAATCCACCAATGACAGAGCAAGAGAAAGATTTTGAGCAAATGGTGCGAAAGCACAAGTCCGCCATCTACTCCGTATGCTATATGTTCGCGAAGGAGAGGGAAGAAACCGACGACCTGTTTCAGGAGATTCTGATACGGCTCTGGAGCGGCTTCGCCTCGTTCCGCGCCGACAGCTCGCCCGGCACCTGGATTTACCGGGTGGCCCTGAACACCTGCATATCATATCAGCGCAAGAACAGACGCCGGCGCGAAGCCGTGCATGTGCAGATAGACCCGGAATTCTTCCGGACCGAAGAGACGGAACACAGCCAGACGGCGCAGTTGCGCGACCGCATACAGCGGCTCGAGCCTATAGACCGCGCTATAGTGCTGATGTGGCTCGAAAGCCTGCCTTACGACGAGATAGGAGCCATAGCGGGCATATCGGCAAAAGCCGTCAGCGTACGCCTGGTACGCATACGCGAAAAGCTGAAAAGAAGTTCTGACATTTCCCGCAATCAAAAAAACAAGTAAACTAAAAAACACCGATATGGAATATAACGCCAACATAGACAGCGCCGAAGCGACCGAGCTGAACCAGATGAGGGAACAGCTCCGCCAGTTGCGCGACCGCCTCGACTCCCAGGTTATTGTGTCCGAGACGCTGCTTCGCGACGTAATAAAGCGAAGCACCCACTTCTCCCGCAATTATTTCAAAATCGAATCCCTTGTGTTTTTCCCCCTTGGAGTCTTGAGCTGGATTTACCTGACCTATACCATGGGCATCCCACTGTGGTACACCGTAGCCTCCATTCTGTTGATGGCCGTAAGCCTCCTTTCGGATATGTACATCCAGCAGATAGCCCGCATGGACTACGGACAGACCCCGCTGCTGGAGATGGCACGCAGGCTGATCCGGCAGAAACGGCTCAGGGCCAGACGTATGCTCTGGGGTATGATTATACTGGGTATATGGCTGTTGACCTTCGTGTATATCCTGGTTTACCGGCTCGCGCCCGAAGGGATGAGCCCCGAAGAACTCAGCGGGTTGCGCATGGGGATGTTCTGCGGCGCTGCCGTAGGCCTCGTCATAGGCCTGTGGGTAGGCGTAGGCTCCTACCTGAAGATGCAGCGCGAGAACACCAGCTCCATAGACAGCCTGCACTCCTTCATCGACACCGCCCGCGACTGACAATTCGACCCGGGCTTGGGCCCGATGCCGACAATGAAGACCGCCCGCCCTCTCGCTGTTTCAGGATGAATATAACCCAAAGGGTATAATTCACATTGCCGTAAAAACTTTTATACCCTTAATGGTGTAATCTAAATAAAATTTATTATTTTTGCACCCAAAAGGGTATATCAGATGACTCATTTAGCTAAATATGTCAAGGAGATGCGCAAGCAGTTCGGGCTTACGCAAGTTGACCTGTCCCAGAAATCCGGGGTCGGTCTACGCTTTGTGCGCGAACTGGAACAAGGTAAGACAACCCTCCGGCTCGACAAGGTGAATCAGGTGCTGGCGCTTTTCGGCGCCCACATGGCGCCGGAAAGAATTGAGAATTGAATGTTGAAAATTTAAAATTAGGCCCGCAATTCTCCATTCTAAAATTTAAATTCTAAATTTATGAAAAGGGCAAGGATATTTCTAAACAATGCGCTCGCCGGAATTCTGACCGAAGATGATTTGGGTTATGAATTTCGTTATGATGCCGATTATCTG
>URIC01000064.1 GCA_900547755.1 uncultured Bacteroidales bacterium | reverse complement strand
GCTTGGAGTTCAGGAGATTATGGTCATAGGTCATACGGGGTGCGGCGTGCAGGGCATGAACGCTCAGGAGATGGTAGAGCTGATGCTGAAGCGTGGAGTGCCTCGCGAGCATGTAGGCCTTATGCGGCATTGCGGCATAGACCTGGACAACTGGCTTCACGGATTCGAGGACACCGAGGCGGCCGTACATGAAACAGTGGACCTGATACTCCATCATCCGCTAATGCCCGAAGATGTGGTGGTGCGCGGATACATTATAGACTCGCGCACAGGGGAACTCAGTCCTCTGTAAGCGAGTCTAAAGAATATTTGCAAGGTGGCAATCAGGCCTTCTTGGCATCGAAGCCGGCAGCGTTTACCGCGTGCATCACGGCTTGCGGGTCATGTTCGCCTTCTACTGTAGCCTTTCCTGTGGAGAGATTCACATCCACCTGAGTCACCCCTTTCACACTTGAAATGGCTTTTGTCACTGCGGCCTGGCAGTGAGGACAGTTCATGCCTGTCACTATATATACCTGTGTCATATTATTGAATTTTTTGGATTTTCTGAAGAAACGCCGTCCGAGTGCGAAAACGAGCAACACACTCAGAACACCGGCACTGAGCAGCGGGAAGAAGCCTATTGGCTCAGAGTGGCACATCGCATGGTCCATACCGGGCAGCGCAAACCAGGAGTGAGGCAACAGATAGTCTATCATAAGTCCGAAACCAATGGCGCCCACGATAATAGAGGCTAAGTACAGCAGGGCGGCTTTCTTGCCCATCTCCCGGCTTATGAGTGTGAACGAGGCAAAGTTGGCCGCCGGGCCGGCCATAAGCAGAACCAAAGCCGTTCCGGGCGACAGCCCCTTGAGCATCAGTGACATGGCAATCGGTATGGACCCTGTGGCACATACATACATCGGTATGGCGACAATCACTACGGCTGTCATTGCCAACAGGGGTCTGTCACCGAGTGCCGCGAAGAAGTCTGCCGGAACATAGACGGTTATCAATGCAGCTATTATCAGACCTATTATGAGCCAGCCGCCGATGCTGGCCACCAGGTCTACAAACCCGTATTTCAGCGCGTCCAGGCAACGATGGGCGAAAGACCCGCCTTCCGGCTCCCCTTCTTCAATTACAGTGTCCGGACATTTGTCCGAGTCGCAGTCCGGCTTGCCGTGACGCTCTCCGGCACCTACGATAAAACCGGCGCCAAGTGCCGTTACAAGCGCCGCAACGGGGCGTATTATCGCGAAAGCGGGGCCGAGCATCGAGTAGGTGGCGGCTATGCTGTCCACACCTGTCTGCGGGGTGGCTACAAGAAAAGCTGTGGTGGAAGCGCGGGAGGCGCCACCGCGCCTCAGTGCGACAGCAGTAGGCAGCACTCCGCAGGAACACAAAGGCAACGGTATGCCGAGCAACGTGGCCTTGACTACAGACGAGGGACCGGACGAGGCGAGATGCCGAGCCAGGATGCGCTGAGGTACAAAGGCATGAAGGATTCCTGCGATAAAGAATCCCAATAGGATGTAAGGCGCCATCTGCGCCAGCATTATAAGCAAGGAATTCAGTATCTCCATGTTTCTTTTGTGTCAGTGAGGTTGTTGCCAGGTGTAGTTGGAATGTTTGTTGGCTTGGAAACCAACGCGGTAGCAGGCGTTGAGCAGCGGTCGGGCCAGCCACAGGAAAGGCACGGACCACCACAGGCGTATGCTGCGCATGGCTGTGGCGGCGCGGCGGTAGACGCATATCTGGTCCGCCCAGGTCAGCAGCGAGATAAGCAGGGCCGCGCAGGCGGGCATAAGGTTCGGCAGCCCGGCTATTGCCGCCGCCAAGGCGCAGCCTGAGGACCCCCACAGGCACAGGCTCATGAAGCCCTGGACACGCAGCGCTCCGGTATGCAGATAGCGGGAAGTGAATGTGTAGCGCTCCTTGTGGCGTTTCCACAAGCGGGGGTAGTCTTTTTCCGGATAGCAAATGCGAATCATGGCCTTGGGGTGGAAGATTATGGCCGTGTTGTCCGGAGTGGACACTTCGTTCACGAACAGGTCATCCTCTCCGGCCTGGAAGCGATTGGTGGACACATAGCCTTTGTTGCGGAAGAAAGTGTCGGTACGGAAAGCGAGGTTAAAGGCTGTGCCCCTGTACGGCTTGCCGCATAAGGCCGCCCCAATCCAGCGGGTGTCCGACACAAGCTGGTCAAACGAGCGCCAGTACTTGCCCGTGCCGTGGTCTGTATCCCGGTCCACGTATGCGGTGCCTATGCCCACCTCGATGTCGTTGTCGGCGAAGGGCGCTGCCATGCGGCGCAGCCAGGAGGAGTCCGGTATATCCACATTGGATGAGGTTATGAGCGCCACCGGTTTCTTGGCGGCACGCAACCCGACAGTGTAAGCCAACTTGCGGTGGCTGATGTTCTGCGCGGAGTCGGAAACGAATGTCAGGTAGAGGCGCGGGTTCTCCTCGAGCATATTGTCCACTATCTCGTGGGTATTGTCCTCCGAGGCGTCGTTTACCACAATCACCTCGAAGTCCGGGTGGTCCTGTGCCAGAAGTTCTGTCAGAAACTTCCCGATGTGATTCTCGGCGTTGTGGGCGTAGACTATCACCGAGAGGCCGGGTACGTCCGAGGGCGCATCCTCCTCGGCATCGATGCGGTGTCCGGCGCGGGCTACCTTGCGTATATATCGCAGCCCTACGATGGACGAAAGCAGCGCCAAGAGCAGCGTCAGCGTCAGAAGGATAAGTACTGGAACCGATATGTCGAAATCAAAAATCATTGTTGCTTGGTCTGGTTATTGATATAACGAAAAACGGGGGCGTAAAATTGTCACACTCCGAGCAGTTCGCGTGTAATGTCCAAATCTGCGGTGATTTCCCCATCGCCGACAGGGACAGACTCCACGGGATTTCCGGGGGAAGACATCAGCACAAAACATATTGTCCCGCTGTCACGGTTTTTCTTGTCGCAGTGCATCAGCTCCAACAGAGGCTTGTATTGGTCGCACCGCAGAGGAACGGGCGGGAAAACGCGCCGTACGGCTGCTGCAGCCTCTTGCAGTACGGACGAGGGAAACCCGCATCGGCTGTGACTCAGCACCAGTGCCGTCACAAGGCCGAAAGCCACGGCATGGCCATGGGAGAGAGCTATATCAGCCGGGTCGGAGTTAAAATAAGTCTCCAATGCGTGTCCCACGGTGTGACCCAGATTCAGGATGCGCCGCAGGCCGCTTTCTTTCGGGTCTGCCTCGGTGATTTCGCGTTTGTAGGCCACAGACTCCTCTATCAGGGGAAGCCATTTGTCCGCCGGCACAGTACGCGGGTCTTCATGCAGATAGCGTTTCAGGGTCCCGTAACCCATAAGCAGCGCGTGTTTCAGCATCTCGCCCCATCCGGAAAGCAGTTCCCGGTCCGGCAGAGTCTTCAGGAACTGCGGAGACACGATTGTCGCCACCGGCTCATGGAACGCGCCGACGATGTTTTTGACACCTCTCAGGTTGACTCCGGTCTTGCCTCCGGCCGAGGCATCCACACAGGCCAGCAGTGTGGTGGGAATGTTCACATACCTTATGCCGCGCATATAGCAGGCGGCCGCAAATCCGCCCAGGTCTGTGGTCATGCCCCCGCCCAGGTTGACTATAAGCGCGCGGCGCGTGGCGCCTTGTTTCAGCATCTCCTCCCATACGGCCATGGCTGCGGAGATGTTTTTGTGCTGTTCGCCGTGCGGGAGAGGGATATGCCGGACATTCTCCGCTATGTCCGGCGCTGCGAGCGAGTCTGTGAGAAGGTCACTGACATGGGAGGGGTAGAGCAGGAATGTGCCGGAGGGCTTTTCCCGTTCCAGCACCTGCCGTAGGGCGGATGCTGCGTCGTGTGTGAATATTATCTCAGACATTTCCTCTCAGAAGCTGTGGCAGAAGGTCGGCGAACTCAGGCATCGAAGCGACTGTAAGGTCAGCTCCGGCGTCTTCAAGGGACTTTCGCGGTACCGGTCCGGTGGTCAGACCTACAGTGAAGCATCCGGACGCATGGCCGGCCTCCACGCCGAGAGGCGCGTTTTCAATCACTATTGCCTTTGTGGCGTCGCAGCCGGCTTTCTGCAGCCCCATCAGATAAGGCTCCGGGTCCGGTTTCCCTTTCTGCACATCCAGGGCAGTGACACGGTTGCCGGGCAGGAAAGCCCCCGGATACTCATGCTCCAGGCTTGTCAAAAGGCTCGGCTGCCCCGACCCCGTCACCAACACACGGATGATTCCGGCCTCAATGAGGATGCGGAGCATACGGTCTGCCCCCGGCATGGTTTTGCGGGGCCCCTGTGCCTTGAAATACTCCGTTTTACGGGCATACAGACGCTTAATCTCTTCGGGCGACAGGACACGCCCCATACGCTCGCGCATCAGCATCTCTATCGTGGCCTTTCCGGTCATCCCTTCGTAGAGAAAGAATTCCTCCTCGGTGCAGGGGACTCCCTCCTCTTCCATCATCCGTTTCCAGGCGTGTGCATGACCCGGCATAGAGTCATACAGTACGCCGTCCATATCTATAAGCGCGGCTTCGGGACGCCAGTGACTTAGTCCGTGACGCCGGCAGTAATCAGCTATGGCTATGTCTGTTTCGGTCATTTCTTCTTGTCCTTTTTCTTCTTGTCCTTGGAGTCTTTCTCCTTGCCTATATTGTGCTTCTCGTAGAAATCTTGCAGGGCATTGCTGCTGTTGCCCAACGCCCGGATGGCCGGGGTCTTGAGCGTATTGCCCAGCATCTGCATGGGCGAGTCGTAGCGGGAGTCGTCCTCGTTGGAGTCATCCTTCCGCTTCAGCTCCTTGTCCAGGCCATAGGCCGAGAAGGAGGGACGCTCGGTATAGGAGACAGCCGCCTTGTTGATTAGACGGCGCAATTCCAGTCGCATGGCCCGCACGAAGTTGACACGCTGGTTCTCTATCAGGTCCTCCATCTCCTGGGCCTCGTTTTCCTTGTATTTGGCTCCTCCGAACCGGATTTTAGGCTTGTCGAAAGTACCCTTGATGTTGATGCCGAATTTGAACGGTATAGGACTCTTCAGCACCGAGAGGTGGTAGAACATGTTCTCGGCCATATCGTTCTGCCCCAACAGTGCGAAGCGGTATTTTTCCATGCCGAATTTGAAGGGGTACAGGCGCAGCACATTGTCGTGTAGCGATACCTGGATGTTCATGTCGGTAATCTGCAAAGGCCCCTTCTTGCGGATTAGCATCATTCGGGCCACCTTTCGTATCAGCGGGCTCTGTTGCAGCTCCAGGCCGGAACCCGACAGGTTGAGCATAGCGTTCATGGAGTTGAAATCTATGTCCATGTTCGGATACATATCGAAAGAGCCTACCAGTTTTGCTCCCACCATGCCGCTGAGGTCTGTTATGGCGGGTGCCATTTCGGTGACAGTGGGGAAGGTTCGGTAGAAGTCCTGAAGATTGATGTCCGAGAAGCCGAGGTCTACCGCCAGGTTCAGCAGTTCCGGGTTGCGGCTGGAGTAGAGCAGGTTGAGGTAGGCGTTGCCGAAGTCAGTGGATGCCTGCAGCGAGTCTACGGATGCGGCCCCGTCGTTCACCAGCAGGTCTGTGCGCAGACGGTACAGGCTGATGTCTCCGTAGCGGGCATAGTTGGCGCGCAGGCGGGCATCCGCGTCTATGTTGCGCGGAATTATGAGGGGCAGCGTGTCTGAACTCAGGGAGGCCACGGTGTCTATGGCTGCTGCGGCTTTTACAATCGCGTCCTGCTCTTCCTCGCTCAGCCGTGCCAGGTAGCCGCGTTGCGTCTGCAGGGCCGAGCCGAGCATGAAGTTGAACGCCACCTGGTTTATATCCAGCGAGTCTATATCGGCGAGGAGTCTGATTTTGAGCGGCTTGCGGGTGCGTCCCAACATGAAGTGGCGCAGGTTGGCGATAGTGCCCGAAAGGGACATTGCGTTGGACTGGGTGCGCAGATACGCGCTGCGCAGCCTTATTGAGTCCAGCGAGAAGTCCATATCCAGACCGCTGACATTTACCGGTACCGGATAGTTGATGTATGTGAGGCGCGTTTTGTCGGTAGAGATATTGCCGTTTATGCCCCACGTCTTGAACAGGTTCTTCACTCCTTCGTCCATTTCCATTTTCACTACGTGCGTCTCTTCGGGACGTGTGGCGCGTTTCTTTTTCCCTTTCTTGCGCTTGCGCAGGTGCATGTCGAGGCTTGAGTTCAGGTTTTTCATGCCCAGGCGCATCGTGGGGTCGGAATAGAGCAGACGGACGGCTGCCAGCCTGGCCTTGAGCAACGGCGACTCGGAGTTGCCCTCATACCGTGTGATTGAACCGTCGGCCTTAAGCGAGGTCGCACGTACCTTTGTGGTGTCCGATTCTGAGTTCAGA
>URIC01000063.1 GCA_900547755.1 uncultured Bacteroidales bacterium | reverse complement strand
GTATGCGGTGTGCGGAGAAAGATACCCCCATGGGCACTATTTCCTTCGGATTTTTCTTGCGGAGCAATTCATCCCTTGTCCCGGCTTTCAGCACTGCTCCGGAAAGGCCTAAGTTTATGTCCGTTACTCCTACATGCAGGGTGTCCGTCTCGGCTCTGGCAAGCAGAGTCCCCGGCACACGCGGTCCCATGTCATCTACCGCTGTGCCGAAACGCAAGGTAATCAGCTTGCTGTATAGCCTGGTGGCCGATACGGGAATCTCCAGCAGCAGGTCGCGCACCTGCACGTTGCCGTTCATCTCTATTTTTTCGTAGCGGAGGTTTACCAGGTCGTCCATACGGGCGTTCATCTCGGCGTCGGCGTCCACCGTGCCGGTGAGTACGGAGCCGGACACAGGGATAAGCGCTGCCAGGGAACGGAGGTCGAGATGTCCTCGGGAGAGAATCCGGATGAGCGGATTGTCGCCGAGCAACTCGTCCGCCCGGGCCTCCAGAGTGAGGTCCATGTCGTTGCTCTTCATGTTCCACAGGGGTACTCGCAGCGAACTCTTTTCCGGGGCCGAGCCCTTATACAAAAGGGTGGCCTGCAGGTTAAGCTCGTTCAGGTCCATAAGTACGGTTCCGTTGTCTGTCAGCTTCAGCCGGCAGGCGGGGATATTCAGGTTTGCCGTTACGTCCGGCAATTGGGGGGAGGTGAATGTCCAGGGGCATTTGACTTCTGCGTCCACACATATTTTCATGTCTGTGTCAAGCCCTTTGAGCATCGGATAGTCCTTGGCTATCTCTTCCGGCAGGTGCGTGATTAACGGAGCTACCGGTACCGGCTCTATTTCCAGCTTGCATGAGTTCAGACACATTTTGTCGCCGAGGTTAAGGGCAGTGTGTAGTTTGGCGGTCAGGAAGTTGAGCGAAACCGAGTAGTCGGGCAGGTTGAAGTCCATGGTCTTTAAGTTCCAGTCTATCTTGCCCGAAGTCTCCATGTGCCAGTTGCTGAAATAGGGCTCACCGTCCATTTTGAGGGTAAGTTCCCCTCTCAGCGATGTGTCCAGACTCGTACACTCTTCGTTCAGAGGATTGATGAGCAGGGCGGGGGAGGAGAGGAATACATCTGTGCCGCTCTGTGCGTCGAAGTAGCGGACACCCCCCTCGGCACGAACTGAAATCTTGCCGAAACGAACCTCCCAGGGTGAGCTTTCTTCCTGTTCCTTCTCTTCGGAAGGGGGTATTATGTCGTAGTTGTTGATTCCGTCGCCGCCGGAGACCAGGTTCAGGCCCAGGCCGTCGGCCTTGATGTCTCCGATTTTTATGGTCCCCTTGAGCAGATACCAGGGGTTTATGGAACCGCTGAAACTGCCGAGCGACAGCAGCTTCGCGGCATCCGGCCCCAACTTGCGCGTCACCGAGTCCGGCTGGCCCTGCAATGTGCGCGAGGTAAGCCGCAGGTCTGTGATGTCCAGCCGTACATCCGGGAAGGAACTCCACACAGTCAGTTCCACGCGCTTCGCCTTGACATCCGCTTTCAGATACTCGCTGCCGTATTTCTCCACCAAAGGGGTGAGGCGTTCAGGGGTAAGAATCCATGCCGCGAGGCAAAGCGCCAGCACGACAAGCCCCACGACGCATCCTGCCGTCCATCCCAGAATCTTCAGCAGCCGGAGCCACAGGGGTTTCCGGGGCTTGGCTGCGTGTTTTCCCGGCTGCCTGTCTGCATCCGTGGCGGGTGAAATGCCGTTGTCGTTCAGGACCGGCTTGTTCTCGTCGCGGTCCTCGGGGGAGAGGCGTGTGTCGTTCTTCATCTCTTGTCGGGTGTGGTGACGGTTATGTGGAAACAGGCTGTCTTGCGCTCGAATTTTATCAGGCAGCGTCCGCGCCGGCGCAGGTCGTAAAGCACTTCGGCCAACAGGTTCTTGAGGTCCCCCTCATGGATGGTCCGGGTCTCGTCGGCGCAGATGAACTTGCTCCAGCTTATGTCGAAAGTGGTACCGAACTGGTGTGTGGAGCTGTCAGTGGCGTTTTTGTTCACCTTGCGCAGGCTCTTCACTGTAGAGGGGGTGCGCAACAGGCTTGTGACTTTAATCTTGTATCCGTCTGCGCCACGGGCTTTCAGCGAATCTATGAAGTTATATCCTATGCGCTCCAGCAGGTCGGCTGCTTCGGGCACCAGGTAAGGCACCGAGTGTGTCAGCTCGTCCACGCCGTAAGCATCGCAGTCTTTTATCAGACGTAGCGGGCGGCGTGTTCGGAAAGCGCTCTGCAGGTCGGTGATAGGCTCTATGCCGAGCCTCTCGGCCCAGGCGTACTGGTACTTGTTGCTGTCGTTGAATACTTCGGCCAGCGGTCCGAGGTCGTTTACGTGGATGCGGTCATGGTTCCTTTGTCCGCCGGGGATAAGGATGCCGTCCGTATTGGCGCGGGTGGGCTTCGGCGCGTTCCTGTAATGCAAAGGGTCATTCAGACATTCCTTTCTCGAATGGTGGACTGTCTGTTCGTTTGCGTTCATGAGGGCGTCAAGTTCTTTCTGGCTCTGTTCTCCGCCGCCGCAGGCCACGATGCCGGCCGTCAGTATGCTGATGAAGGTGTATGTAAGTATATGTCCGTATTTGCGCATTTGCTTGAGATGTGTGTTTATTGGAGCCGTGCCGGCTATCGCTCGGAGGAGAGCGTGTCTGTGTGCGGCACGCGCTAATTGTGCAAAATTAACAAAAAGTTACCTAATACACAAGTGCCGCATCGCACTCCTGTATTTTGGAGAATCGCGGCTGAAGATTCAGCTTCTTTGCCACGCCACGTGCCTTTCTATGAAGGCCTGTTAAGTTTGTCGTGGCTGTAATATATTGTATATTAGAGGTTAAGGATGTACCGCCTGGCTTGGTGATAAATAAAATTAAAAAAATACGCCGAAAAATTTGGTGGAGTCATAAAAAGGCTCTAACTTTGCACTCGCAAAAGGGAAACAACGAGGCCCCGAGGTCAGAGTGATGACCGGCGAAAGCAAGGGCCGATGTTGTGGAACCAAGCATCTCTCGGGGTGTAGCTCAGTAGGTTTAGAGTACGCGTCTGGGGGGCGTGAGGTCGCAAGTTCGAATCTTGTCACCCCGACTGAGAGAAAGGGACAGCCAATCGGTTGTCCCTTTGTTTTTGTCTATGTTTCACTGTCTAATCACACACTCTCTCTAAATCAGATTTTCTTGCCGTTGTATGCCTCCACTATATAAGGAGGCCGTTGCTTGGTCTCGTTGAAAATCCGGCCTATGTATTCGCCTATGATACCTAAGGCTATAAGCTGCAGACTGCCGAGCAACAGGATGGTACACATAAGCGTGGGGAATCCCTGGACGGCTTCGCCCCAGAAGATTGTTTTTATCAGGATTACCACAAGGTAAATCATTGACAATACGGACAGGACAAGACCTATTATCGTGGAAATCCTGAGCGGTGCGGTCGTAAAGCACGTGATGCCCTCCACTGCGAGGTTGATTAATCCTTTGAGATTGAACGATGACTTGCCTTCTGCCCGGTCGTGCTGCTCGAACAGTATTTCTTTCTTATTGTAACCCACCCAGCAATACAGCCCTTTGGTATATCGCTGGGTTTCGCGCAATGCGCATATCGCTTTTACGGCGCGCCGGTCAAGAAGCCTGAAATCCCCCACATTCGGAAGAATCTCTATCCGCGTGGTGCCCTGAAGCATCGAATAGAAAGCCAGAGAGAGCCTTTTGCGCAGCCAGGACTCCTTGCCCCGTTGTTTCCGGCGTCCGTAGACATCTTCATACCCGCGCTCCCACCAGTATATCATTTCAGGTATGGCGGAAACGGGATGTTGCAAATCCGCGTCCATTATCACCACCGCGTCCCCCTTGGCATAGTCCATGCCGGCAAGCATGGCGTTCTCTTTGCCGAAATTGCGTGACAGGCTTACTATCGAAACTCTCGGGTCTGCCTGGCGGAGTCTATACAGCTCCTCGAGGGTGTTGTCGCGGCTGCCGTCATCTACGAAAAGAAACTCCCATTCATAGTCGGTCATGGAAGGGGCGTCTTCGGACCTGAGTCCTGGACGGGCCGTCTTCTGCTTGGGAAACCTGTCGGCGGCCAACATGTCCAGATGTTCTTTCAGTCTGGGCAGATTCGCCTCTTCGTTATATGCGGGAATAAGTATCGTTATCAGTTTCATTTTCTTGTCTGTCGGAAACATTTCTAAAAAAGTTGACTCGTCGGAGTCAACTTTTTCAGGGGAGCCGCTGCAATGGCTGTTGGCGTCTGCCGGACGCCATGCGGTGCTGTTTGTCAGGTTTCGCAGGGCTGTAATCAGAGATTCTTTTCTGCGGCTTTTTTGCAGGCGGCCTCAAACTCCTCTGCGGCTTTCTTCAGTTCCGCGTCATCCTCGAGTTCTTTCTTCTCCTCGTCGGTCATATCCTTTTCAAGTTCCATGAGCTTGGCGGCTGTACCCATGGCGCATGAGGCTACTTCCTGGGCGTTTTTGGCATTGTTTACTTCCTCTGTTCCGTTCTTAATTATATCGAGCGCTTCGGATTTCTTGCCGGAGGAGCAGGAAGAGGCTGCGAATACGAAGAGGGCGGCAGCGAGTGATAAGAGTACTTTCTTCATTTCTGTAAAATTACTGGTTAATAAATAAATGTCATGCGTTTCGCCAAAGTTACGATTTTATTTTGGATTGACAAAATTTTCTTTTGGTCGCGACATAGACTTTTGCATACATTAGCTTATGGACGGGAACGCCACCCTTGCGCTGATATATGCAAGGGTGGCGTTTATCGGGATTGGCCTGGAGCCTTGTGGCTTCCGGCTTTTTGGTGTCGGTGGATTACTTCTCTTCGGCAGAGAGTTTCTCCTTCAGGGCCTGCAGTGCGTCGAGGTCGCCGAGAGTGGTCTTTTCGATTGTGGGAGCGATAATCTTCTCCTCCTTTTCGGCGCGGGGTGCGCGGGACTTGCGGTTCTCGTTGTTGGCGGCGCGACGTTCAGCCTTCTCGGCGTCTTCGCGGATGCGGCTGTGGCTCAGGATGATGCGCTTGCTGTCCTTGTTGAACTCTATGACCTTGAAGGGGAGTTTCTCGTCGAGTTTGGCCTGTGAGCCGTCTTCCTTCACCAGGTGCTTGGGAGTGGCGAAGCCTTCTACGCCGTATTCGAGGGCAATCACGGCACCTTTGTCCATGACTTCGATTATTGTGCCCTCATGGATTGAGCCGACTGTGAATACGGTCTCGAATACCTCCCAGGGATTCTCTTCGAGCTGCTTGTGGCCCAGGGACAGACGACGGTTGTCCTTGTCTATCTCCAATACCTGGACTTCGATGTCGCTGCCCTCCTTGGTGAACTCGCGGGGGTGTTTGATTTTCTTGGTCCAGCTGAGGTCGGAGATGTGGATGAGGCCGTCTACGCCCTCTTCGATTTCCACGAATACGCCGAAGTTGGTGAAGTTGCGTACCTTGGCTGTGTGCTTGCTGCCGATGGGATAGCGCACTTCGATGTCCTCCCAGGGGTCTTTCTTAAGCTGCTTGATGCCGAGGCTCATCTTGCGCTCCTCGCGGTCCAGGGTGAGGACCACGGCCTCCACCTCGTCGCCTACGTTCATGAAGTCCTGGGCGCTGCGCAGGTGCTGGCTCCAGCTCATCTCGCTCACGTGGATAAGGCCCTCTACGCCGGGAGCTACCTCCACGAATGCGCCGTAGTCGGCCATAACCACTACCTTGCCCTTCAGGTGGTCGCCTACCTTCAGGTCGGGGTCCAGGGCATCCCAGGGATGAGGCATAAGCTGCTTCAGGCCCAGGGCTATGCGCTTCTTCTCGTTGTCGAAGTCAAGGATGACTACGTTGAGCTTCTGGTCCAGGCTGACAACCTCTTTCGGGTCGCTTACGCGGCCCCAGCTCAGGTCGGTGATATGAATCAGACCGTCTACGCCGCCCAGATCGATGAATACGCCGTAGGGGGTGATGTTCTTGACTGTGCCTTCGAGTACCTGACCCTTCTCCAGCTTGGCTATGATTTCCTTCTTCTGCTGTTCCAGTTCGGCCTCGATAAGTGCCTTGTGGCTGACTACGACGTTGCGGTATTCCTGGTTGATTTTAACTACCTTGAACTCCATTGTCTTGTCGACATACATATCGTAGTCGCGGATGGGGCGTACGTCTATCTGGCTGCCGGGGAGGAAAGCCTCGATGCCGAACACGTCTACAATCATACCGCCCTTCGTGCGGCACTTCACGTAGCCGGTGATGACCTCGTCGTTCTCCAGCGCCTTGTTCACACGCTCCCAGCTGCGGGATGCGCAGGCCTTGCGGTGGGAGAGTACGAGCTGGCCCTTCTTGTCTTCCTGATTTTCGATAAATACCTCTACCTTGTCGCCGACCTTCAGGTCAGGATTGTAGCGGAATTCGCTGATGGAGATTACGCCATCAGACTTGTAGCCGATGTTAACCACTACCTCGCGCTTGTTGATTGCGATAACGGTACCTTCGGTTATCTCTTTGTCTTTTACGGTGTTGAGAGTCTCGTCGTAGCTCTTGGTCAGCTCCTCGCGGCTCTTCTCTCCCGCTGTCTCGCCCTTTTCGAAGGCTTCCCAGTCGAAGTCTTCGATGGGGGTGTTTTTAAGTTCGCTCATTTAAGAAAACGAATTTTTGGGGTTGTGGCTTGCGCTGTTTCACTCCCTTGTGTTTCTGTGGATGAACCTCGCAAACCGGGTTAATAATTAGGTTTTTGAACTCTTGCCCGGGGGATAAGCCCCAAAGGCGCTGCAAAGGTAATAAAAAATTCTGGTTCGATACACAATTTTCGGCAATAATATGTTGGCTTTTAGATATTTTTGTGAATTTGTTCGGTCCTTTTAGTCCTTGCGGGTCTCCTTTTAGTCCTTGCGGGTCTCCTGACCCGCA
>URIC01000062.1 GCA_900547755.1 uncultured Bacteroidales bacterium | reverse complement strand
CACGGGTCACGTCTGTCGAGCTTCCTTTGCCGGCTTTCTCGAGCCATGCACGGTAGGGTGACAGGCAGTTGTCGAACATCGCGCTCACACCTTTCGATGTGATTGTGCCTCCGGATATGCCGTCAACATAATCGACATCGGGATTGAGGGGTTTCTGTCCGGCTTTTACCACCTCGATGGGGTAGAAGTTGTTGCCTTTGAATACAGAGCGGCCGGGGAACTGGTCGGTGAACGCGGGTTTGGTTATCTCGGCTCCAAGACCGGGGGTCTCTCCCTGATGGTCGAAGAACGCGCCGTAGATTGTGGAACCGTCGGCATCGAATGCCACATATCCCCAGATCGGTCCCCAGAGCCCCATACCGGCCAAGGGGAGGATATATTTGGTGCCTGCGTCAGGAAGCTGGCATACATACACGGGGAGCAGGCGCTGGTCGGCCGGCTTTTTCGCCTCTGAGGCGACATTGATGGAGAAAGCCTCCTGGCCTTCCACCTCCTCGCCTTTGTCATTTACCACGAGCTGGCTGACGATATATTTCTCGAAGTCGGCGATCACGGTGGCGCGGGTGGTGGAGATATGTACGGCCTGGAGAATCTGGCTCTTCTTGTCGGCCTGGGCGTTTTCCTCCTGGCGGTCTTTCAGGGCCATGGATGTGAACGCCAGAACGGCTCCCACCACGATTACCATTGCCGTGATGTAGACTATGGTGTAGACGTTGCTTTGTTTGTTAATCATCTTTTCTTGTGCTATTTGCTTGGTTGTCAAGAAATATCGGGATGGTGGAGCTTATTTTGCCGTTTTTGTTCGGGCAAGGCGGCGGCGGACATTGGCTTCGACCACGCAGTAGTCAATCAGGGGAGCCAGGGCGTTCATAAGCAGTACGGCGAGCATCGCTCCTTCGGGATAACCGTTGTTGTAGGTTCGGATGAGGATGGCGACCACTCCGACGAGGAATCCGTAGATGTACTTACCTGTGTTGGTTCGGCATGAGGTGACAGGGTCGGGAGCCATGAAGACAGCCGCGAATGCGAAACCTCCTAGGCAGAGTTGCTCACCGACGGTGAGGAACGAGGCGGGATAAGTCGGGGTCGCGCACCAGTTGGCAATCAGGGCCATCACCGCGCCTCCGGCAAACACCGACAGGACGATGCGCCAGCTTGCGATACCGGTGAAGAGGAGTATCAGCGCTCCGATGAGGATGCAGAGGGTGGAAGTCTCGCCGAACGAGCCGGGAATCAGGCCGAGGAACATATGCCACAAAGATACGGGGTCTCCGGCGATGTCGGTCATCGCGTTTGCCACGCCTGCAGCGTCGGTCGCTCCGGATGTGGCTACCTGGCCGAGGGGGGTGGCGCAGGTGAGACCGTCTATTTCCGAGCCGATGCCGAGCATCTTGCCTGAGGCGACAAACACCTTGTCGCCGCTCATCTGGGCGGGATAGGCGAAGAAGAGGAACGCGCGGGTCACGAGGGCCACATTAAATATATTATAGCCTGTGCCACCGAATACCTCCTTGACGAAAATCACGGAGAAGGCTGTCGCCACGGCAATCATCCAGAGCGGGGTCTCGATGGGGCATATCATCGGAATGAGGATTCCGGTCACGAGGAATCCCTCCTGGATTTCCTCCTTGCGCCACTGCGCCACGATGAACTCGATTCCCAGACCGACCACATAAGCCACGACCAGGCGCGGCAACACGGCCAGGAAGCCGTAAGCCATCAGCTGCCAGAAGGGGAATGTCTCGGCCCCGGCTGCAAGCCAGTGCTGGTATCCGGCATTGTACATACCGAAGAGGAGGCAGGGGATGAGGGCGACTATGACGATAATCATAGTACGTTTGGAGTCCATCGAGTCATGGATATGGACTCCCGACCGCGAGGTCTCGTTAGGCGTGAACAGGAATGTGTCAAAGCCGTCATAGACCGAACGGAACGCGTGGAGCTTGCCCCCCTCCTCGAATGAGGGACGGGCCTTGTCCATCAGTTTTTTCAGTGCTTTCAACGCTATGTTGTTTTTATGGTTTTCAAATAAACGGGAGATTGTCAGGACAGCTCCTTGCGGAGGTAGTCGAGACCTTCCCTTACGATTTTCTGCAGCTCGAGTTTCGAGGTGTCGGCGTATTCGGCCAGAGCGAAGTCTTCGGGAGCCACTTCGTAGATGCCGAGCTGTTCCATACGGTCGATGTCTTTCGCCAGAATCGCCTTGATGAGATATTCAGGGAGGATGTCCATCGGGAAGACCTTGTCATATTCCCCACTCATAATCATCGCCCTGCGCCCTCCGAGCAGACGTGCGTCGGGCTTGAAAAGCTTGCGGGAGAGGAAATGGCCGGGGAATGTGGGACTCGTGCTTTGCTTCTTGGGGGAGAACGATGCCCATCCCATGAATTCGGCCACATCGTCACCTTCGGGGATGACGGTCACCTGGCGGTAGGGGAAGCAGAGGTAGCCGTCGGCGGGGACAGCGGTTCCGGTGAGGACATTTCCTGAGATGATGCGTTTGTTGCGGCCGTCATCCGTGAGGTTGTCTTTCAACAGGGCGGACATCTCGGCTCCGATGACAGTTGTCACCAGTGAGGGGTTCTTCACCTCTGAACCTGTCACGGCTACTGTGGTTGAGAAGTCGACAGTGCCTGTGAGGGCGAGATTGCCGATGCGGCGCAATGTCTCGATGTCGAGGCATCCTACGGTTTCTCCTTTGTTTACCGGCTTCACGGCTGCGATTGCGGTCCCGACATTGGATGCGGGGTGGGGGCCTGTGATGTCAAGCATCTCTGCTCCGGCGAGATCGGGGAGCGCGGAATCCGGACGGCGGCTGACATAGACTTTCCCCTCTGACAGGAGAGACAGGAGTTTCACCCCGGCTTCAAGGGCTTTGATGTCTTCTTTGGAATATGAAGACTTGTTCCAGGCGAGAGGAGCGGAGTCGAAACCGCTGACGAATATGTCGCGGAAACGGGCATCGGCGGCAGGCACGATGTCATAAGGGCGCTGGCGAAGCATTGCCCACAAGCCGGAGGCAAGGAGCGCTTCACGCGCCGAAGTCTTGTCTGAAAGGGAACCTTTGACATCGAAGCGGACAGCCTCTCCGGCTCCGGCTTCGACTACGACGCGCAAAATCTTGCGCCTTTCCCCTCTGACCACGGCCTTGACTGTTCCTGAAACGGGGCTCGTGATTTTCAGTCTCTCGTCGAGTTTGCTGTGGAAAAGAGGCTGGCCTGATTTCACCGTGTCCCCTTCCCGCAGTTCCATCTTGGGGATAAGACCGGTGAAGTCATCGGGGACGATTGCCACCGTGGCGCATCGACATTCCGTCTCCTTTGCGTCGGCGGGTATGCCGCCGGCCAGGTGGATGTCAAGACCTTTCTTTACTTTTATTCCGATGCTCATTGATTTATTATAGGTGTAATCTATTTGGTTTCTACAGTAGATGTATTGTTTGGAAAGACACGGGTTTCCTGGATGAATTACGGAAATATTTCCCTAATTGCCGATTTCGACCACAAAGGTAGTGATAATTTCTGTAACCCTTTATTAATAAAATGAAAAAAACCGATAAAATTTTTCGGGGGCATAATTTTTGGGTTTTGGATGTCGTTTAGGAAGTGAATCGCAGCCCCGTTTGGCGGCCATTTTTGAGGGCTCTGACTTGAAAAGAGGAAGTTGGCGGCGATTCAAAAAAATAATTAGGAAAAATTTTGTCAGTTGAAAAACAAATGATAATTTTGCAGAAAGCTTTTGCCATGGAGTAATATCCGGTTTCAAAAAGGGATCGCGATTATCACAACAACCCGACACTATCCTCCTCCCCCTCCACCGCGGAGCCGATTGGTGTCTGCCTGCGGACCAGGAAAAAGACTAATCAGGGCGTTGGCTCTTCTTACCGGTCATCGCCCCACATCAAAAAGGAAAAAACTATCATTATTAACAAATTCAAATTTTAAAAGTACTATCAAGTTATGGAAACTCAAAAGCCTAACGCTCCCCAGCGCAACGCCGCTGCCGTTAAGCCCGGTAGCAACGTTCGTGGAATCAAGAACGCTTTTTTGGTTATCATCGCATGCTTCGTTGTAGCCGTTATCCTCTTCCTCTTCGTTTTCGGTAACCCCTCCCACTTCGACGCTGAAGGTTTTGAGGGCGCATCAATGTGGTTCGCTCCCGAGGAATTCGCCAAAGCCCACCCGCTTGATCTCGTTGGTACCATCTTCAAGGGCGGTATCATCGTGCCTATCCTCCAGACCCTCTTCCTCACCGTTATCGTCCTCTCTGTAGAGCGTGCTATCGCCCTGAAGAGCGCCAAGGGAACCGGCTCCATCGCCAAATTTGTCGCTGACATCAAGGCTGATCTCGCAGCCAACAACATCGACGCCGCAATGAAGCGTTGCAAGGATCAGAAAGGTTCTGTAGCATCAGTTGTCTACAACACACTCGTACGCTACAAAGAGATGGATGCCAACACCACTCTCAGCAAGGAGCAGAAGCTCACTACCCTCCGCAACGAGGTTGAAGAGGCCACAGCCCTCGAGATGCCTTCTCTGCAGCAGAACCTCCCCATTGTGGCTACCCTGACTACTCTCGGTACTCTGGTCGGTCTTCTCGGTACAGTGCTCGGTATGATTAAGTCTTTCCAGGCTCTTGCCAACTCAGGTGCTCCTGACGCCACTCAGCTGTCAACCGGTATCTCCGAGGCCCTTATCAATACCGCTACCGGTATCGCAACAGGTGCTCTCGCCGTTATCTCTTACAACTTCTATACAAACAAAATCGACAACCTCACCTACGCTATCGACGAAGTTGGTTTCTCAATCGTAGCTACATTCTCCGCGACACACTAATCTGCGGATAGTATTCACTACAACCCCACAAACCAAATTAAGTTAATAGCAATATGGGAAGAGTAAAACAAAACAAAAAGAGCACATTCATCGATATGACCGCGATGAGTGACGTGACTGTGCTTCTGCTGACCTTCTTCATGTTGACTTCTACGTTCTTGGCAAAGGAGCCTTATCAGGCAACTACACCTCCGTCTATTTCCACAGACGAGATGCCCATGAACAACGTGGTGGAAATCCTGGTAAACCCCCAGGGAAAAGTCTGGATTACCATGAACAACGACACCACACAGGAAGCATCCAATGCCGCTATGCGCGAAGAACTCCTGATGAATATGCAGCAGGAGTACAAGGCGCAAAAGGGCAAGGACGTGAAATTCTCACAAGAGCAGGTAAAAGCCTTCACTAAGCTCGGCGCTTTCGGTGTTCCCTTCGAACAGCTGCCTGCCTTCCTGAGCGCTTCTTCTGAAGAACAGGACTCTTGGCTTGGCGGCAAAGAAGAAGCTCAGGGAAAGAAGACCGGTATTCCTATCGAAGTTCTTTCCGAGGAGAGAAAAGAGAAAATCCGTCGTTCCAACAACCAGAGCGGATGTACAGAATTTCAGATGTGGATTACTGCCGTGACGAAGACCTCCAACGATATGCTCAAACAGCACATACTCGAGGGTACGGGTTTCTCGCTCAAGGCTGACCAGTCAACGCCGTTTGACATAGTCCACATGGTTATGGATAACATGCAGACCATTGGTAGGAATAAGTTTATTCTTGTCACTGCGCTTAAACAAGAGGAGTAAAAACAGATGGCACAGATTGAAAATGGCGGTGGCAACGGCAAAGGCAAATGCCACCAGAAGAAAATGACCATCCGTGTGGACTTTACCCCGATGGTTGACATGAACATGTTGCTCATAACATTCTTCATGCTTTGTACGACGATGATTAAGACTCAGACCATGAACATCGTACTCCCCTCCAACCGTGAGAACCTCAATACGGAGCAGAAGAACCAGGCCTCCAAGGATGATGCCGTCACTATTATTTTGGACGCTAAACGTAACGCCGCCGGCGAAGTTGACTCCGTCAATGGTGTTGTGACTCCCGAGGTTTACTACTATGTAGGTATGCCCAAGGATTTGGATGGCGTCTCTATTGTGGACGACTCCGACCTTGAGAATGTTCTGGTGACTATGCCCGCCGGTAAGGAGAAAATTGTTAAAGCCTCTTTTGACAAAGGCCCCGAAGGAATACGCGCCTTTATTGAGAAGCGTAATAAGGAGACCCTGGACAAGATGGCTGACCTGCGTGAAAAGTTCAAGAACAAAGAAATTGAGAAAGCTGAGTTCGATAGCATCTCTACCGTTATACGTAACGATGAGACCATCGAGCACAAGCCCGTCATCATCATCAAGGCCACAGGTGCTGCCCCCTACGGTAGCCTCGTAAGCCTGTTGGACGAGATGCAAATCAACCAGATTGCAAAATATCAGATTGATAACATCACACCCGTCGATGAGGCACTTCTCAAGGACTTCCGAGCTCGTAATAAATAATGTATGTTAGATTTATTAACCGATAAAAAGACTATTTGAATTATGGCAAGAGGAGTAAATCTAACGTCAGCCGAATGGCGTGACCTTATATTTGAAGGTAAGAACAAAGAATTCGGTGCATATCAGCTTCGTAAGAAGAGTACGAAACGCCACTTGTGGGCTATCCTCGGCATCATCGTCCTGCTTATCGCTGTAGCTATCTCTGTGTATAGCTATATAGCTTATCGGGAAATGAAAGAGGCCGAAGAGGCCGCTCAGGGTGCCGACATGAGCGAGGTAATCATTGAAGCGGAAGCTGAAGTCGAAGAAGAAGAGGAGGAGGAAGAGGTTAAATACGAAGAACCCGAACCTGAAGACCAGCCTGTAGAGGAAGATGTCGCCTCCCAGCAGATGACCGAGATTGCCATCGTCGAGAAACCTGACAAGGACAAAGAAGTGAAAAACGTTACCGAAGTTCAGGATAACCAGGCGCAGATTGGCAATATAGACAAGGAAGGTAGAATTGATGTGTCTGCAGTGCAGAATGCTACTAAAGACATCATCGCTCCGCCCGAGCCTCCGAAGGTAGAACCTAAACCCGAGCCCAAGAAGCCCGAACCCGAGAAGATTTTCGAGGCAGTAGAGCAGCAGGCTCAGTTCCCCGGCGGCCATGGCGCTCTTAACAGCTGGCTTGCAAAGAACCTTAAATATCCCGAAGTGGCAGCTGCCAACAATGTGGAAGGTAAGGTGATTGTACAGTTCGTGGTTGAGAAAGACGGTTCCATTTCACAGGTTACTGTCGCCCGTGGTGTCGACAAGGACCTTGACCGTGAAGCCGTACGAGTAGTGAAGAGGATGCCCAAGTGGCAGCCCGGTAAGAACAACGGTGTAGCGGTACGCTCCAAGTTCACACTGCCCGTGGTCTTCAAACTCCAGCACTGATTCCAAGGCATATAGCCCATTGATATACGGAGCAGGATTCACATGAATCCTGCTCCGTTTGTTTCGTGGATTTTTATTGACAGTCTCTTGGAAGATATGGGTATAGGTGTCCGGGTTATCGGTGTAAAGGACACACCCCCTGTATGACTTGGCATAAGGGGGTGGCTATAGGAAGAAGATTGGGTTAAGATAATTATTGCTGTCCGATAAAACTCAAATATGGCAATAAAGCATGGCTCGAACGCTGA
>URIC01000061.1 GCA_900547755.1 uncultured Bacteroidales bacterium | reverse complement strand
CGCCAGATCCCGCAGATCCTGCAGCGTGATGACACCGCCGTTGGCGGCCGTGGCAGCAATACTGCGGGCATCCATCAGGGCAACGAGGGAAATCTGACCCTGGCCGGGCTTGGAACCTTCGCGGTTGGGGAAGTTACGTGTGGTGTGGCGGATAGAGAGACCGTTGTTGGAAGGAACGTCGCCGGCACCGAAGCAGGGACCGCAGAAGGCGGGTTTGATTACCACACCGGCTTCCAAAAGCTCCTCGGCGATGCCGTTGCGGGTCGTAGCCATGTAAACGGGAACCGACTGCGGATATGCGGAGATGGTGAAGTAGTCGTTGCCGACACTCTGGCCGCGCAGAATGGACGCTGCCTGGGAGAGGTTATCGTAGGTACCGCCTGAGCAGCCGGCTATGATACCCTGGTCAGCCATAACCTTACCGTTCTTGACCTTGCTTACCAGGTCGACCTCTATCTTGTCGCCGAAACGCTTGCGTGTGTCTTCCTCCACCTCGCGCAGAATACGCTCGGGGTCAGCCTGCAGTTCGTGGATAGTATAAGCGTTGGAGGGGTGGAAAGGCAGAGCTATCATGGACTCCTGTGTGGACAGGTCTACCTTTATGACAGCGTCGTAATAAGCTACGTCGCCGGGCTTCAGTTCCTTGAAGTCCTCGGGGCGGCGGTGTATGTCGTAGTGGTGCTTGACCTCATCGTCCGTAATCCAGATGGAGCTGAGGCAAGTGGTCTCGGTAGTCATGATGTCGATGCCATTGCGGAAGTCAATGGGAAGGTTCTTCACGCCGGGGCCGGCGAACTCAAGCACCTTGTTCTTCACGAAACCGCTCTCGAATACGGCCTTGACCAAAGAGATAGCCACGTCATGAGGACCTACGCCCTTGCGGGGAGCGCCTTCCAGCCATATAAGGACGACCTCGGGAGCATTGATATCCCAGGTATTGGAGAGGAGCTGCTTGACAAGCTCGCCGCCACCTTCACCCACACCCATTGTGCCGAGAGAGCCATAGCGTGTATGTGAGTCGGAACCGAGAATCATATTGCCGCACTTAACCATAGCCTCACGGGCATACTGGTGGATAACGGCCTGGTTGGCGGGCACGTAGATACCGCCGTACTTCTTGGCTGCCGAGAGACCGAACACATGGTCATCCTCGTTGATGGTACCGCCTACCGCACACAGGGAGTTATGGCAGTTGGTCATCGCGTAGGGGATGGGGAATTTATCCAGGCCGGAGGCACGGGCTGTCTGAATGATGCCGACGTATGTGATGTCGTGGCTCATCATGGCATCGAACTTGATGCGCATTTTGTCACCCTTGCTGCCGTCTACATCGTGGCTGCGAAGAATTCCGTAAGTAATGGTGTTTTCTCTTGCCTCTGCGGGAGAGGGCAGGTTTTGCGTATCTGTGGCAAACTCTTTGCCATTAAGCAGATAAACGCCTTTGTCAATAATTTCAATCATCGAGTATTGGATTTAAAGTAATGAATATTAGTGGTTCACAGGTTATTGGCAGGCAGGGCCGACAGCACCGAGCCAATGAAAAAAGTCAACGAGAGCATATCAGCGGCACCGCCGTGCGAGAGGTTGCAGCGTTTGAAATCCTCGTTAAGCGTATGTAGTTTCTCAATAGAGAAGTGTTCGAAAATATCCAAAGCGAATGACTTTGCGGACTCAGCCATTTCCGTGCCGGAACGGTAGACGGCGTTGGAGTCATCGATTTCGGAAATAATTTTAAGCAGCAGGCGCAGCCGATGTGAATCGCTATCCTCATCAGACTCGTAAAAGGGAAGCCATGAGGCAAATAACCGTTCATAGCCTGAGCGAGCATAATCCATGGCGCCAGGGAGTCCCTGGAGACGCCGGACACTATCGCCATGTGTGCCGTCAGCGTAATGCAGCCCGGAAGCCAAAGAGGCAATCTCCGCCGAGAGAGCGTACGTGGTCTTGCCTGTAAGAATACGGGTAACGGCGGCCACAGTCAGACCCATTGCAAAGATAGCGCCCTTGTGGGTGTTTATGCCGCCCGTAGCCTTGAACATCAAATTCTCACCTTTAAGTCCCGTATCACGCAAAGAGGCTGGAGTAAGTTCATCCTCGGTCATTGCCAGGAGACTTATTTCCTTGAAATAAGGACGAATGGCCTCTATGCCCTTCATCATCAATTCAAAGTCCATATCCTTGTGTGAACCGGAATCAAAGGGGTCTACGAGGCCCGGTTTCGGAGCCAATTCCAGTTCCATTACCAAAGCCCGATATGCGAGATATGCCAGCATATACGGCAAGTCGGCAGATGGCACAAGGGGCAACGCATCGCGTAGGTTACCCTCCTTCAGCAGAGTGCGTACACGTGTTGCGGAAACCGCTTCTCCGGATTCCTTACGTCTTTCTATCTCCACGACCTCGATGCCTCGCCCCGGCAAGAGGCGCTTCATTGTCCGGTTATATGCCGCAGTCAGGGCATCGGCCGGTTCAGTGCCGACAAAGCGTTTCACCGTTCCGAGCGCAGGAGCCAGATGGCGTGCGAAGACATCAAGGTCAAGCTCGGCCTGCGCTTCAGCCACATCCGATGCCTTCTTGATGAAATAAGAGGGGAATGTGGCAGCCGAGACAGCGTAATCGCTACCCCGTGCCACAATCACATTCGGAAGATGGGCGGTAGCGGCGCATAGCATCTCCACACGCTCGGCATAGCTGAACATATTGGACTTATGTTCGGCAACGGGGATAACGGCAAGTCTGCTGACCTGCGAGGCAGCCTGTTCTATAAGATAGAGATGACCAAGCGTGCAAGGATTGGCATTGGCTACAATGACGCCATCGCATCCCAAGGTGGAGAGATAGCTCTTGTATCGCTTTAAGTCCGATGTGTCGCTCTCCAGCATAACGGCATTTCGCGCACATCCGCAGAGAACGAATCCCAAGTCCCTGAAAAGCGGAAGATATTCCGGTTTGGTAAATATGCGGACATTGGTGAAACCGGCGGCAAAAGCACGTGTTAGCAGCTCTGAGACAAGACTTCCCGCTATCCCCTCCCCACGTAAGTCCGGGGAAAGGGCCATGCACTTGATTACATTGCCGTCAAGACCGGCGCAGCCTTTCAGTTCGTCTTCGCCTGTAAAAACACCGAGCATACGTTCCAGACCCGCGTCAATACAGAGGCCTGCAGAGGCAAGGAATGTCTCTACCGCCGACCTCTGGCGTTCAGCCGAAAGGGATATATCGCGAAGCTCGAAGCGAGAATCCATATAACATCAGGTTTTCATATATGCGTCCACCAATCGGGAGATACGGGCATCCACCTCATCCGGGGTATGGGTATGCGCTCTCATACAGACCCTTGCGTCTTCTCCGCACAGCAGGCATCTGCGTGGAGCGCTTCCTGTCTCAGTACGGGAAAGGGGCGCAAGCGAAGAGGTAATGATGTCAATGTCAAAGAGGCGGCCGAGCGTATGTGTGTCTTCAATGTCCACAGCTATGCGCTTGGCCTCCTGCGGGTCAATATCAAGAGAAAGCCAAGTCTCGTGTCCGGAGGGCAAATCGAGACTCAGCGAATTGCAGATATGGCCGGCAAAACGGGAATACAGAGCCTCCCGTTCTGCCTCGGCTATAATGGAGGTACGGTGTGTGAGTTTGTACTTGCCAGGAGCCACGACGGTAGCCACGAGCAGTGTCTGCCCGGGGTTGGTGTCGAAGTGGCTTTGCTGACGCCGGCGTCTCGCGTCCCGAGCCGCCAGCATCATTTCCAGGGTACATTCCACACGTTCCATACCAAGGTGTCTTGTCAGGCTTTGATGTCTTTGATTACATCCATCACAGAACCGTCGCGGTTCATAACAACGCCAACAGTCTTGTCGCCGAAGGGCAGCGGAGCAGGAGTGCCGATAATGGACAGCGCCTTTTCCTTAAGCCAGTTGATATCCACTATGTTAAGACCGGCAGCCTTAAGTGTTTCTGCAAGCTCGGGACGACGGGGGTTGACTGCGATTCCATATTCTGTAACAATTACGTCGACAGTGGAACCGGGTGTGATAAGGGTTGTAACCTCCTCAACAACGCAGGGGATGCGGCCACGCAGCAGCGGACAGACAATAATCGAGAGCGCGCTGTCTGCGGCAGTGTCGGGATGACCGCCTATGGCACCACGAATCACGCCGTCGGTACCCACAAGCACGTTGACATTGAAGTTGACGTCAGTCTCCAGGGCGGAGAGGATGACAATGTCAAGATAATGTACAGCGGAACCCTGCTCGTCGGCACTTGCATATTCGCAAGAAGAAACCTCCTTGTGCATGGGGTCGTTCTTCAGAGACTCGGCAGCAACCTTGTCAAAGGACTGGACATCGATAAGACGGTCTATCAGACCCTCTTCATGCAGCTTGACCATGTGAGCCGTGATGCCGCCCAATGCGAAGGACGCCTTGATGTTGCGGTTTATCATCTCCTCGCGCAAGAACTTGACAGCAGCCAACGAGGCACCGCCCGAACCAGTCTGAATGGAGAAACCGTCCTTGAAGTAACCGCTGTTGATAATCACCTTGGCGGCCTGCTGTGCGAGAAGTATATCGCGCGGATTCTTTGTGTCGCGGATAGCGCCAGAGGCAATCTTGGAGCTGTCTCCTACGGAGTCAACCACAACTACGTAGTCCACGTTTCTCTCGGAAATCGAGTTGGGAGTGTTGGGATACGGCACCAGGTCATCGGTAAGAATCACGACCTTATCGGCGTATTCAGCGTCAGGAAGGGCGTAACCTAAGGAACCGCAGATGGACTTGGCGTTCTCGGAACGGGAATAACCGCAGGCGTTACCCAGGGGGTCGGAAGAAGAGGCTCCCAAGAAAGCGACGTCTATGTGAAGGTCTCCGTTGGCGATAGCGGAGCCGCGTCCGCCGTGGCTGCGGAATATGACCGGATTCTCCATAAGGCCGCCGGATATTGCCTTGGCCAATTCGCCGCGAAGGCCAGAGGTGGATATGCGTGTTATTACGCCTGCCTTTATGTATTCAATCAGGGGAGCGTGTACGTCAGAGAGGGATGAAGCCGCCAGATGCAGGTCCTTGTAGCCCATCTCGGCGAGCTTGGCCACAACCATGTTGACCACCTTGTCGCCGCCACGGAAGTGGTGGTGGAAAGAAATGGTCATGCCATCTTTGAGACCGCTCTTGCGGATAGCCTCTTCAAGGGTGGCGAGCTTGGGACTTTTGCCCTGCGCATCCATGCGGAACTCGGCATTTTTCTTGAAATTGTCAGCGTAGGCCGGTTTGTTCATTTCCGAGGCTATGTTCTTCACCTCGGCGGCACGTGTCTGTATAGTGTTCATGTCTTCAGTCTGTTTAAAGGTCGTTTTCATTGAGTACACCGGCAGCCTTGGCCAGGGAAATGGTGCGTTCAGCGCGGATTACGACAGGACGGTCTATCATCTTGCCGTTAAGGGCTATGACGCCGGAGCCTTTCTTCTCGGCCTCCTTGATTGCAGCCACTATAGCCTTGGCTTTCTCTATATCTTTCTCTGTGGGGGTGAAAATCTTGTTCACTTCCTCTATCTGACGGGGATTGATGATAGACTTGCCATCGAAGCCGAGAGACTTGATGTATTCCACTTCAGCACGGAAAGTCTCCATGTCATTGAGGTTGGAGAAGACGGTGTCCAGGGCATCGATACCGGCGGCACGCGCAGCCACCACGATTGTCTCGCGGGCCAGACGCAGCTCGTCGCCACCCTTGGTACGCTGTGTCTTCAGGTTGGCGCAATAGTCCTCGGCGCCGAGGGCTATACCCATCATACGGGGAGACGCGGTAGCTATGGCGTAGGCGTTAACGACGCCGAGGGCACTCTCGATAGCGGCCATAATCTTAGTGCGGCCGAGTGCGCCTATTTCCTTTTCCACGCGCTCAATCTCGCGCTCCACCTCAATCACCTCTTCGGCAGTCTCGGTCTTGGGCATACGTACTACATGAACGCCGGCCTTTACCACGGCCTCGATGTCCTTCTTTCCATAAGGAGTATTCAGCGGGTTGATGCGGACCACCATCTCGGTGTCACCGTAGTCAACGCTCTTGAGGGCATTGTACACGAGCAGGCGCGCGGTATCCTTTTCGGCCATGGAGACAGAGTCTTCCAGGTCAAGCATTATTGAGTCAGGGCCGTACACGTGGGCATCGGCCATCATGCCGGGATTGTTACCGGGCACGAACATCATTGTTCTTCTGAGTCTTTGCATTGTAATGATACGATTTTAGGTGTTAGCAATCAGTCAGCCCATACATCCTTACCGGTGGCACGGACTACGGCAGCGGTGACACGCGCACGGATGGTGCAATCCAACGCACCCTTGTCTATGGCGCGTATCCTGGCGTCGGCAAGGCCGAGGCCGGTGGCTGTCTCGTCAATAACTTTCTTGATTTGTTCGCCGAAAAGCTGGGCCACGGAGCTGTCCAGCTCGATATCGAGACCGGGAGTTTCAGACGGGAAAATCTGAATCATAATGTCGCCGGACTCAAGCGTACCCGCAATTGCATTGTTTATGTTCATGGTATTTACGTTTTTTGCGCGTGGAAGCGCGAGTTTTTACGCCGCAAATATAGACATATTATTTGACACCGCAAGCAAATTACGGAAAAATTTCCATAATTATTTTTCGGGTGATTTTCAGAAGCGTACAAAAAAGCGTATATTTGCAAAGAATTTAGAGCCTGTTTAATAACCAATGAGATTAACTCCGCAAGTAACATCCACTCGCAAGTCGAAATCGTCACCTAAAACATGGTTCACTCCGCTATGGGGCTTTTCCATAACGGTGTGGGCCGCTTTCTTCGCCCTGGTGCTTCTGTTCTGCTTCACGGTAGCTCCTGTACGGTTCTCCGACTGGCGTATCTGTTTCATCGCCGTATCCGCGGCATCCGTGTTCACAATACCTCTCTTCTGGTGCGGTCCGAAGTGGCGCTGGACCATGTGGACCGTGATTTCAGCGCTCACACTTTACTTTCTCTCCACAATAATATATCAGCGTAATTTCTTTGCGCTCATGCCCCTCAACAGCGTTTTTCAGGTAAAAAACATTGACGGGATGGTATGGGAATCGGTTTTTGACACTTTCCGGTTCTCCGACCTTTTCCTGCTTCTCCCCTGCGGATGCCTCGCCGCCGCCTGGTTCGGGTACTTCAGAGGACGTATTCGCGGCAAAGGCTTCAGCCGCTCCCGAGCTGTGCGAGGCACCGTGTACTGCGTAGCCTTATGGCTGTTTGGCCATGTCTGCTCCGAACTGGACAAAGAGCCGAAAGAGCCATTGAAAGATATTGACA
This sequence comes from uncultured Bacteroidales bacterium, assembly GCA_900547755.1. Taxonomy (GTDB): domain Bacteria; phylum Bacteroidota; class Bacteroidia; order Bacteroidales; family Muribaculaceae; genus Lepagella. The sequence goes on along the minus strand of URIC01000061.1, from coordinate 456 downwards.
CATCAAGCAGTTTCCTGCAGCAGACAGGCAGCAGGATAAGGGGAAAATTCATGACTCATGACGATTACCTGTTCAACAACGGGCTTGACCTGTATCTCTGCTGGAGCATAGGAGACATATTTCCGCACATAACCCTCGATAAACAGGAAAGGCAGAATATATCGGATTTCATTCAAAGTCAAAAGAACCTTCTATCAGGCTCCCCCCGCAAGAAGGAGTTATCTGTCCAGGCGCTGCCCCAAAAGCCCAACCTTCTGATAATCATGATTGAGTCTTTTGAGACATGGCCTTTGGAATACCGCGTCAAGGGAAAGCCGGCTCTGCCACTCATGGACTCTCTGACAAAGGCCGAAGGCACATTGTATTTTCCACATCTCGTGTCTCAGATTTCGCTGGGACATTCCAGCGACGGACACCTCATCACCCTCACCGGTCTGCTTCCGCTAAGAGAGGCGG
>URIC01000060.1 GCA_900547755.1 uncultured Bacteroidales bacterium | reverse complement strand
TTGATGAGATTAAAGCATTGCTTGAGAATCTTACTCTATTAAGGATGGCTGTAAATGAATTACATTAATCTGTTAAGCGAGCGTCGTAGACTCATGAAAATCAAATATCTGTTATTTGCGTCTGTGGCTTTCGCCGGTTTCACTCTTTCGGCGAAAGACATGAATCCGATTACGAAGGCCATGCTGGACGGTTACGAAAGCCTGCTTAAGGAGAACCCTGACGACTATATGACTCTCTACGAGCGGGCCTCGCAGTATTACCGACTTGACGACTATGACAAGGCGTTGTCAGACATAAAGAGGGCTGTGGCCTGTACACCTGCCGGAGACAAAGGACAGTTGGCAAGCGAATACTCACTGCTTACGGACATATATATCCAGACCGGCCAGTATCCTGAAGCATTGATGAGTGTGGATAAGGCACTTGCTCTGACTCCTGACTCCTACAGCCTGCTCTACATGAAGGGGAATGTATGTCTGCACCTAAACCAACCGGAGGCGGCCAAAGAGTCCTTTTCGGCCATGCAGCGGCTAAATTCCCGAAGCCAGGAGGCTATCTTCGGCCTTGCGCGTGTTGCCGCTATGGAGGGAAGAAAGGATGTGGCGTTGAAATACATCGAGGACGCAGCCAAAATGGCTCCGAGCGATTATCTGACCTATTGTCGGGTGGGAGACCTGCATCGTGAACTGGATATGCCACAGGATGCCGCCGCCGACTATCTGAGCGCGTTCAGCCTTACCGACAAGTCCGACCGTCCGTTGAGCTCACTGATTTCTTTGGCAAAAGAAAACTATGCCGCCGTGGACAATGCCATTGACTATGCGATAGGCCGTACACCCAATGTCGTGCCGCTCTATTTCCTTCAGGGCAACGCCGCGTTGGCGGCAGGCCAGTATGAAGACGCCTACAACGCTTACCGTCAGTTGCTGGCATCCGTAACCGAATCCGACGCCAACAGTCTGAACGCCTCGATGGCTAAGATTTGTCTGCATCGCGGGGACATAGTGGAAGCCGATGTCTATGCCTCCAAGGCAATGTCTGCCAACCCCGACGACTTGCAGACGTATCTGGTCAAGGCAGATATAGAAAGGGTCAGAGGCAACTATCCGTCTGCCAGGATGTATGCCGACGCCGCTCTCCGCCTTGAACCGAATTCCGGAGATGCGCTTAAGAGCGCCGCATTGGCCGCCTACGGTTCAGGAGATTACAATATGGCAATCACTCTGCTTAACGAAGCGGTGATGAACAATGCGGAAGATGCTGACGCGCTGTTGCTGCGAGGCTATGTACAGGAAACATTTTTAGGTAATAAGACCGCCGCATTAGCCGACTTTTCCCGTGTAGCCTCACTGAATACGGAGACCAACGATGAAATAGCCCGCAAGGCTATGGCTCAGCTGAAAGCAGGAATGTCTCTTGACGCCTCCGCCACAATAGCACCTGTCAATGTCTCAGCGGGTACAAATGGACGGGATGCTTATCTTATGGCGTTATATAATCTTGCCTCTGACAACGAAGCCGAAGCACAAAAAATGTTGAAACAGGCTGTGGATTTGGGCTTCAATGACCATTATCTGTTAGATTTTTATGATTTCCCCCTCTATTCTGTAAGAGGACTCTTAAAGTGAGATGGATAAGGACAAAGGGATACTTATAGCCGATGCGGGAGGTACATCCACACGCTGGTGCCTTGTAGGATGCGACGGAGTACTGAAACAGGATGTCGTCTCTGTGCCTGTCAATGTGTGTGTGTCGAGCGATGAGGAATTGTCTGCCGCGCTTGCATCGGTGTCGTCATTGCTGCGGTCTGCCTCGGAGCTTTATTTCTACGGCGCCGGTTGTGCCGGTATCCGGGAGTGTGAGCGTCTTGCCTTATGTCTGCGCGAGTCCGGTTATGACGGCATACCTGAGGTGTACAGCGATATGACAGGCGCGGCCCGCGCGCTCTTCGGCGATAAGCCGGGACTGGCCTGTATTCTCGGCACCGGCTCCAACAGTTGCCTTTACGATGGCTCAGGGATAACCGACAATATCCCTCCCTTGGGCTATATCCTCGGCGATGAAGGTGGCGGGGCATCCATTGGCAAGCGCTTTCTGAAACGTCTGATACGTGGAGGCCTGCCAAAAGACCTTTCGGATGAGTTCTTTGCGCGGGAGGACCTCACGGTCTCGGATATATATGCAAAGGTGTATCGCGAACCCCGTGCCAACAGGTTTCTTGCCGGGTTTGCCCGGTTTGTCCATGAACATTCGGACAGACCGGAAATGCGTGCCATTGCAGAGGAGAGCTTCGCGGAATTTTTCTCTCTTATTGCCCATGGATACGGAGACCTGAGAGAATGTCCTGTAGGTTTTGTCGGCTCAGTGGCTTATTATTTCGACACTCTTTTGCGCGCTGTGGCCTCGCGTTACGGGATAAAGATAACCGACATAGAATTGACACCCATGGATGGCCTTATAAGGTACCACACCGGTCATAAATACAAAAAGACTGACAAATGATATGAGAAAGATTTCAAAGACCCTGATATCAGCAATTTGCCTTGCTTCAGTGGCATCCGTTTCTGTAACAGCTGTATATGCCGACAGTTATTACGACCGCAAGGTAAGCCTCTTCGAGCTGCTCCCAATCGGCCCCGAAGACATAGTTTTTGTAGGCAACTCAATTACCGACGGCGCCGAGTTGCAGGAACTGTTCGCTATGCCTAACATCAAGAACAGAGGCATTACTTCCGATGTTATTTCCGGTGTGGACAAGCGTATAGCCAAAACCCTGGAGAATCATCCTGCGAAGGTATTCCTGCTTATCGGTGCCAATGACATAAGCCATAATCTTACGGCTGACCAGATAGCCGCCAGATACGAAGCTCTGGTAAAGAAGATGAAGGCACTCTCCCCGTCCACCAAGTTTTACCTTCAGGGAATCATGCCGATTAACAACGACTTCAAGCGCTACAAGACCATGTATGGAAAGGAGCATGTCATTCCTGAGTTGAATGTGAGAATCAAAGATATCGCCGATAAGTATGGCTGTACTTACATCTCTACTACCGAGGTGCTACAGGACCCCGGGACGGGCAAACTCAAGAAAGAATATACCAACGACGGACTTCACCTTACAGGTGCCGGATACCGGGCCTGGACCAAGCTGCTTGAGCCTTATGTAAAGGAGGTCATCTGGATAAATGAATAGTTTAGAACTATATCTTTAATATGTTGATATATAAGAGCATGAAGAATATAATATTATTAATGACCATGGCGGTGGGCCCTGTCGTGTCTTTTGCACAGAATCCTGCTGCCGAGGCTGAGACGCAGACAACAACCGTTGCGGAACAGGAGCATGCCCCTCTCATACTTCCTCCCTTGTTCGAGTATCCTGTCGCGCCTGACGATATGCCCTGGAGGGAACGTTCCAACTGGCTGGTGGAGCATTTCTGGGATAATTTCGACTTTAAGCAGAAAAGCGTGGGACAGAGCCAGCTGCTGCATGCTTTCCGGACTTTTGTGGTGCCTATGCACCTGGCTGACAAGGATGTGGCCGTAAAGAGCGTGGACGCTCTGATTAAGAAAATTCAGAAAAATCCAGGTCTGTTGCTTCAGTTCACACAGGCTGCCGAGCGGACTATCTACGACCCGCAAAGCGCTGACCTGATGATTGACGAGGTATACGTGCGATTCTTGAACGCTATTGCCAAAAACAAGAAGATACCCGAACTGCGCCGTGTGCGCTACGAGTCCCAATATGCTTCGTTGAAGGATTGCCTGCAAGGGGCCACAATGCCTTCTTTTACATTTACTGAAAAGAGCGGGCCCAAGATGACATATACCAATACAGGAGTGCCTACGATAATAGAGTTCGGAGACTTCGATTGTACCGAATGTCGTATTTCCCGTTTACGTATGGAGACTGACGGCGAACTGCAGGAGCTGGTCAGTCAGGGCAAAGCACGTATCCTTTTTATAAGTCCGGATGTAGACCCCTCCGAGTTCGAAACCTGGAGCAAGGCCGTGAAAGGCTATCCGGAGACTTGGACCGTAGGCGTGGGAGAGGATCTTGAGGACGTGCTGGACTTGAGGACAATACCTTGCATCTATCTTATAGACGCATCCGGGAACATAGTTACCAAGGGTGCCACTTCCGACCGCGCCCGCGAGTTCGTGAAGGCGGAAGCAGCGCGATAATCTCATTGCCGCAACATTTCTTAATGCGAATTGTTAAATAATTAGATATACACCATCTGCGCGGTCCGAAGGACGCAGAACAACACACAGAATAAGATGTCAGGACACAGGGTACTTTCTCCTCTAAAACGATTCATGCTGCTATCTACCGGATATTCCTATCCGAACATGGGACGCTTGTTTTTGCGTATTTTTGTGGGGATAATGCTCTTGCAGTTCGGGCTCAGACAGATAGCTGATTTCAGCCTCACCAAAGACATATTCCCCGCAGTGCTGGGTATGGACAGCGAGATGTCTCTGATAGTGATGGTCTCTATTGAAATAGTCTTTTCGTTGCTGATAATGGCCGGACTATGCACACGTATTTCCTGTGTGCCTCCTTTCCTGGCTATGCTTGTGGCCGAAATATATCTGCGCACCCACGAGCTGTCGGCCAGCTCCCTGATTCCCTGGCAGCAGCAGAACTATCTGCCGGTGATGTTCATGGGCATTTACTTTTTTTTGTTTCTGGTAGGTCCGGGTAAGATTTCGGTGGATTATCTGCTTTCCTTGCGCATAATACATTCGGAGGACCGCAACGAGGACGAAGAGCTTGAGACAGTATGAAAATAGCAGTACTCCTTTCCGGTGGCGTGGACAGTGCCGTCGCCTTACATCTTCTCAAAGAGCAGGGCCACGACTTGCATCTTTTCTACATACGTATAGGACGCGATGACGACAGCGGTGACTGCAATGCCGACGAGGACATAGAAATATGCCGCCTCATAGCACGCCGATATAATCTCCCGCTGGAGATTATACCTCTGCATGAGGAATATTGGGACAATGTGATGCGCTATTCCTTGGAGACAGTAAAAAGAGGACTGACTCCGCATCCGGACATGATGTGCAACAAGATTATCAAGTTCGGGTATTTCGAGCGCCTCAAAGGCCATGAGTTCGACAAAACGGCCACAGGCCATTACGCCGACATACGCGAGATAGATGGCAGGTATTATCTGGCTACTGCGCCCGATGCCGTCAAGGACCAGACCGATTTCCTGGCTCAGATTAGTTATGAGCAGCTCAGTCATATATGCTTTCCGCTTGGTAAACTATCCAAATCGCAAGTGAGAGAGATAGCATCCGGGATTAACCTTCCCAATGCCAAGCGAAAGGATTCGCAAGGAATATGCTTTCTCGGCAAAATCAATTACAACGACTTCCTGCGCCGGCACCTGGGAGAGAAACGGGGACCCGTCATAGATATAGCCAGCGGGCGCAAGATAGGTGAGCACAAGGGTTATTGGTTCCATACCATAGGCCAGCGTAAAGGACTGGGATTAAGCGGCGGCCCCTGGTATGTGGTGCGTAAGAACGTGCGCGACAATGTGATATATGTCAGCAATGGCTACGACACGGACAAACAGTACGGCATTGAGCTGCCCATAACGGAAATGCACTGGATTACCGCCAATCCTTTTGATACGGAAATTCCCCTGCCCGGACAGCATGTGACTTGCGACAAGATGGCCATAACATTCAAGAATAGACATTCCCCGGAATTTATGACCGCTACCCTGGAACGCATCGGTTCCGACTCATATCTGATACATTCCGATGTGCGCGTGCAGGGAATAGCACCGGGCCAATTCGCCATTATATATACACCGGACCGGCAGCTGTGTCTCGGCAGCGGTGTAATATGCTCGCAAGCAAAAAAACATAAACATCGCAATGAATAAGGAATATAAACGTCTGCTCGTGGTGGGCATCACATACAATAAGGTGGAGCGCGGCCTGTATGCGCTTATCCTTCAGGAATTGGGAGGCACTCGCCGTTTACCTATAATCATAGGCATGAGCGAGGCGCAGTCCATAGAGTGCAAGCTCCAGGAAATAATCACTCCGCGTCCTCTGACTCACGACCTTATGGTCAACATCATGCGAGCTTTCGGATTAGGTCTGGATAAGGTGGTGGTCAAGCAGCTTGACGGCGGTATTTTCGCTACAGACCTGTACCTTACCGACGGACAACGGGAAGTTATAGTCGATTCCCGCAGCAGCGATGGAATATCGATAGCTCTGCGAATGGGTGTCCCTATCTATACTACCGGAGAGTTGCTGGACAAGGTGGCCCTGACGAGGCCTCGCCGGGATGCGGACACGACAAAGGAGATTGATTCTGAAGCCGCAAAGAATGTGATTGACAAACCGGATGATGTGGCGCTGGAGTCTCTGACCGTCGAGGAGTTGCAGGCCCTTATGGACTCCTGTGTGGAAAATGAGGAATATGAGGCTGCCGCAAGAATAAAAACTGTCTTGGATGGGAAAAAACAAAAGTGAATTTTTTAATACTTTAAAGCATATTAATCTGATTATTTTTGATTAATTTTGCAAAAAAATTAAATTCAGCTTTTTTACCTAAGCTATAGCATGAAAAATAGAAAACGAAGAGTCGAATTAATTGTTGACCTAATTCGTAACAATTGTATCGGGAGTCAGGAAGAACTGAGCAGAATGTTGAAAGAAAATGGCTTTTCCGTAACGCAAGCTACTTTGAGTAGGGACCTCAAAATGCTGAGGACTACCAAGATACCTACCGATAGGGGTACCTATATGTACATTCTTCCTGACAGCAATTCTGTAAAAGACAATATGCTCCTTTCCGGCCAAGGAGACATAAGCACCCATTATCAGGCCGGATTTATCTCTCTTGAGTTCAGCGGCAATTTGGCCGTTATCAAGACGCGCAACGGATATGCCTCCGGTCTGGCATACGATATGGACATGAGCCGTACTCCTGAAATCGTAGGCACCCTGGCGGGTACTGACACGATTTTTGTTGCCTTGAGGGATGGCCTTGACCGTAAACGCGCACGCGAAATTTTTTCACGCTTCCTGCCTCTGGACGTGAAGATACCAATCTATTGAGCCTTAAGGCTTATACTTTAGAAATTACCGAGAATGATTAATGTAGGAATATTGGGAGGTACCGGCCCGGTTGCCGGTGAGCTGATTCGAATTCTGATTAATCACCCCGATGTGATGTTGCGTCAGGTGTGTGAACCGGAACTCGCCGGTTGCGACATAAAGTCCCAGCACCATGGCTTGATAGGGGAGAGCAACAAGCAGTTCGTAGGAGAACTGGACCTCCTTAAGTTGGATGTGCTTTTCGTAAATACACAGGACCATAAACTCCGCCGGATGATTCCTACAGTCGACGATGCTCCCGACCTCTGTGTCATAGAGCTGGCGGAGAATTTCACCGATGCGCGTATCGCGGACCCGTTTGTGGTCTATGGTGTGCCTGAAATGAACCGCAAACCGTTGGTCAGGGGTGCGCGTAGAGCTGTGATACCTCCCGCTGCCGAGACTCTTATGTGCATAGCGTTGCTTCCGCTGGCCATGCACAGTATGCTACCGGAGTCGCTCTCGATACTTTTGGAGTGCAACGAGGCACTGGCTTCGGTCCACAGGGTGGATATCGAGAATGTACAGGAGCAGATGCGTGTGAACGGCAATGACCCTGCGCCGGCCATTTCCGTGTCGTTCAGTCCGTCGGACGACCGTCGTGCTATGCGGGTCTCCTTTGTGCTTGACCTTCCACTCCCGCTTGACAACATATTCAGTATGTACGAGGACCTTTACGACGACCATAACCTTACGCACGTAGTGAGTGAGACTGTCTCGGCCGACGAGGTGGAAGGCACAGACAAATGTGTCATCTCGTTGGATAAAACCGCTGACGGGCGCCTCAGCGTGCAGGCTATAGCCGATGCGGGATTACGTGGTGGAGCCGGCGATGCCGTGCATGTCATGAATCTGCTCAAGGGTCTGTATGAAAAGACCGGGCTTGCCCTGAAAGCCTCCAACCTCTGATATAAACGACTTATACGAAGTGTCTGTAAATAAAGTCATACTTTTAGGCAATGTCGGTTCCGACCCCAAGATGCACTATCCGGAGGCCGGCAGCGCATTTGCATTCTTCTCCCTTGCCACCAACGAGATGTTCGGAGAGAGTGAGCGCACCGAGTGGCACCGTATTGTGATGTCCGGACGTAGTGCCGAACTTGCAGACAGATATATACGTAAAGGCACGAAACTTTATCTGGAAGGTAAGCTACGCACCCGCTCTTACACCGACAGGCTAAAGATTCAACGCACTGTAACAGAAGTGTACGTAGATAATTTTGAAATCCTCGGCCGCTCTGCGGGCGCGGATGTCCATCCTAAATGACTTAACGATTTTGGAAATGAGAAAGTGGAGAATTGAAGACTCCTCCGAGTTATACAACGTGCCCGGCTGGGGGCGAAGCTATTTTTCAATTAATGAGAAAGGGCATGCGCAGGTATCGCCCAGGCCCGGCGGTATGAACATCGACCTCATGGAGGTGATGAACGAGCTGCAGCTGCGGGATGTGACAGCCCCTGTGCTGCTGCGTTTCCCCGATATTCTGGACGACCGTATCCGTAAAATTTCC
>URIC01000059.1 GCA_900547755.1 uncultured Bacteroidales bacterium | reverse complement strand
TGGAATCAGTCCTAATTTTATCTCGCTTCAAAAAGTTTTATCGGACAGCAATATAAGATAATGCAGGTTATGTCAGGAGAGGAAGTTTGCGTGAAGAAGACGTAGGGCCTGCTTCATGGAGGCGCTGGGAATCACTGCCGTCATGGCGAAGCCGGAGGAGCCTCGTCCTGATGTCAGTATTTCTATGCCTTCGCGATGCAGGGAGTGGAGCATACGTTCTCCCGCAGAGGTCTCGGTCTTCAGATTTTCACCTACCAGCGTAACTGTACTCATGTCGGTAATGGTGCGCAGCGATGGAAGTGAGTCAGGTTTCCCTTCTCCGCTAAGGTCCTCGCGCAGCATGTGTTCTGCCCGTGCGGCATCGGCGGCGCGCAGCACGATTCGCACGGGGCGCTCTTCCTCAATCTGGCATACGCTGAGAAGTATCTCGACACCCTTCTTGGAGAGAACGTTAAGGGCCCTGTTGCGCAGAACGGAGGCCTTGAATTCCGGCGTGGGCAATAGCTCGAGCACCGAAACCTCAGAGATGGATGTCACTCCTCTAAACGGTTGCGAAACCGGAATCCTGTGGGAGTCGGTGATGTATGTGCCCGGAGCTTCGGAATTGAAAGTATTTAGTATCCGAATAGGGATATTTTTGTGGAACACCGGGTAGATAGTAGGAGGGTAAATCACTTTTGCGCCGAAATTGCAGAGGTCCATGCTTTCCAGGAAGGAGAGGTGGGGGATGACCGAAGCCTCCTTGATAATGCGCGGGTCGGCGGTCATGAACCCGTCCACGTCAGTCCATATCTCAAGTGTCTCGGCATTGAGCGATGCCGCAATCAGTGCGGCGGTGTAGTCAGAGCCGCCGCGTCCTAAGTTGGTGATGTCCCCGTTGTCGCGGTCGGTCGATATAAATCCCGGGACTACAGCCACTTTAAAGTTCCTGGAAGAGAAAGTCTCGCGAATCAGTCGGTCAGTGAGGTCAGTGACGGCTATATTGCGGTCAAACCATTTCTCTGTCTTTATGAAGTCCGGAGAGTAGAAGTGGACGGCATTTTCAATTATATTCGCTACTATGAGCGAGCTGGCGCGTTCACCGAAACTGACTACTTTGCAGAGAGTGCGTTCCGATAGGTCTTCGAGCAGACTTATGCCGGTATAGAGGCGGTGTAGCTTTTCCAGTTCGGCCTTTACCATACCTTTTATGGCAGGACGCACATTTTCTGGCACGAGTGCTTCGACAACAATGCGGTGACGTTCCGTGATTCTGTCGAAAATTTCTTGCCAGGCATCGGAGCCGGAGCGGGCGATGTCAGCGGCGTTTATCAGCATATCGGTAACTCCGCCCAATGCGGACACTACCACTATAACGGGTTCCTGTCGCCCTTCTACTATATTCTTGACGTGTGTGAGGCTTTCTACCGTACCTACGGAAGTGCCTCCGAATTTGAGTACGTTCATACTCGTGATTGGATTTGTTTAAATAACCTCTTAGTCTTGGAGATGCAAAGATAATCAATTTGGCTGATTTGTCAAAATCTTATTGAATATGCAAGCGTTGAGATATGCGCCCTCTCTTTCTGCGGCAATGTAGTGCGGTAAAACAGCAATCTGAGTGAAAGACGCCTTGTTGAAAAGGGCGAGCGAGGCGCTGTTATTCTCGGGTACTTCCGCGAGCAACTGGTGTAACCCCAGATGACGTCTGCAATAATTCTCAAGAAGAGCCAGCGCGCGGCTCGCGTAACCGTGCCGTTGAGAGGAGGGCTCTATGAGAATAGCCACACAGGCACGACGGTGGCGCACTTCAAGGTCATACAAGTCTATCAGTCCGAGTGGTCTGTGTCCTGACACTGACTCAATAATCAGCCGGAGCTGTCCGTCGCGGAAGGGGTCGGCCTCGTATGCCTCTATATAGCGCAGAATGTTGCGGCGTGAATAAGGGGCCAGCGTGCAGCTGCTTTGCCACAGGTCGCTGAGGTTCTCCCATTCAAAGAGCGCGAGGGCGTCTTCCGGCTCCAAGGCGCGTAGTTTTATTACCCGGTCGGTGAGCATAGCCTCTTATTCTGAAAAAGTCGATGCGAATGGTATTCGTTGCTGGATGGAGCGGCCAAGGGTCAGTTCGTCGGCATAGTCCAGTTCTGAACCGATGCTTACTCCACGGGCTATCACCGTCACCTTGACGGGAAGTTCTTTCAGGCGGCGGAATATGTAGAAACCGGTAGTGTCCCCTTCCATCGTGGGGCTGAGGGCCAGTATCACCTCCTTCAGATTCTCCTCCTGCACACGTCGTACCAGCGAATCAATCTCGATATCCTGGGGGCGGACCCCCTCGATAGGAGAAATCAGACCTCCGAGTACGTGGTATAGTCCCCGGTGTTCGTGGGTGGCCTCAATGGTCATCACGTCCTTGACGTTCTCGACCACGCAAACCAGTCGTTTGTCCCGGCGGGAGTCCGAGCAGATAGGGCACACCTCCGATTCGCTGACATTGTGGCACACGGAGCAATAGCGCATCTCCTGCCGCATACGTATAATCGCGTTGCCGAGGCTTTCAGCCATCTCGGCCGGTTGGCGCAGCATATACAGCGCCAGACGCAGTGCCGTCTTGCGTCCCACACCCGGCAGACGCGACAGCTCGGCCACGGCATTGTCCAGCAAAGTGGAATTCAGTGAGTCAAACATAATGCAAATTTAGCACTTTTTATCGAAAATACATAAACCGCGATGTAAGCTAATCGGGTTAAAACAGGTTTATGGCCGCAATCAGAGGGCTCCTTATCAGATAATTATGTTTTTTTATTGTCATGGAGCGGCGGTTTCGGAATTTTGTGTTAAATTTGCAAGTCATGAATATCAGAAGTGCAGAATATTTGATTAGCAACGCGCGGGCGGATAAGTGTCCGGACGTGCATGCGCCGGAGTATGCGTTTATAGGTCGAAGCAATGTGGGTAAAAGCTCGCTCATAAATATGCTTACCGGGCGGAAATCCCTGGCCAAGACCAGTCAGATGCCTGGCAAAACGCTGTTAATCAATCATTTCAGTATTAATAACGGAGAGTGGTATATAGTTGACCTGCCGGGATACGGCTATGCGGCGCGAGGGAAGAAGCAGCGCGAGGAGTTGAACCGCATTATACGCGGATATGTGCTTCGCCGTCCTCAGATGACCAACCTGTTTGTCCTGGTGGATTCTCGGCATGAGCCTCAGAAGATAGACCTTGAGTTTATTGAATGGCTCGGCGAGAACGCCGTGCCTTTCTCTATTGTCTTCACCAAGGCTGATAAACTCGGGCCGCAGGCTCTCCAGACGAAAATAGACTCTTATTGCAAGGTGCTTCTGAACCAATGGGAGGAACTCCCTCCGATATTCGTGACCTCCAGTACTTCGGGCAAAGGGCGTGATGAGCTGCTTGGCTATATAGAAACGCTGAATGCCGATTACAATGAGCAGGGAAGTGGCGTATCGGAGCAGGAGCCTCATAATTAATTTGGAAGCATGAGTGCAAAAATCAAGATAACCGGTAATTCGCGACGCAGCGAGATGATACGGTTCTGCCTGGTAGGAGGCTTTGCCACGGCTCTTCAGTACGGCATATATATTGTTTTCGTGTCGGCGGTGGGCGTGCCTGCCGTGCCGAGTACACTTATAAGCTACGCCATAAGTTTTGTGTTCAACTTCCTGCTTTCCACCTTCTTTACATTCCATACACATCCAACCGCCAAGAAGGGGATAGGCTTCACTGTCAGCCATCTTGTAAATATGGGATTGCAGACAGGCCTCGTGGCTATATTCAAGGGAATGACAGGACCTGACCTGGCGCTTCTTCCGGCTATGTGCATCTCGGTGCCGGTAAACTACCTGCTGGTGCGTTATGCGCTCACTTCGCGCCGTTTCGAGAGTAAAAAGGAGCGTGAGGCCCGTATGGAACATTCCTGACATACGATGAGCCTGTTCCCGACTCGTGTTTTATTTTGTCGCAGTCTCCTTATGTACTTTGTTCTGTTGCTTGTGGAAGTGGATTATCTGATATGAGTTGACTATGTTGTGCCACGCCACATAAGCTGCCGGGGCAATCGAGGCGATAGGGTCCAGATATGTAAGGGCCAGCCAGATGGCAAGCACTGTGTTTTTCTGTCCCAGGCTTTGTCCGCCCGTAACCTTGTCGCGGAAATGCGCGCCCACTTTACGCCCCACGTAGAATTGCAGTCCGCAGGCCACGGCCGAGAAGGCTACGAGACCGAAAATCTCCGGCATACGGGACAGGGCGAAGTTCTTGATTATGAAGCTGACGGAGGACCCTACCACAATAAACAGGGCCACGGCCCACATATAGAAGGATACGGCCTGGTTGTCTGCCAGCACATGGTGGGCTTTTCGCCAGGAATAGCGCAGTACTAATGCGGTGACGATAGGGCATAGCAGCAGGGGAAGCACGGATGAGCAGATGCGGTAGAAGGACTCCGTGAACGTCATTTCCGGGTGGTCGCCGATAGCCGCCAGGATGGCGGGGCCGGTTATGGCCACAGTGAGGTTGCATACCAGCGAGTAGGTGGCTACATGTGTGACGCTTCCACCCAACATACCGGTGATTACGGGCACGGCGGTGGCTGTGGGCACGAATATGCAGATGAATACGCCGGTGGCCACAGTGTGGCTGAAAGGCATAAGCGCGAAAAGAGCTGTCGCGGCCATAAGCATCTGCGCCAACAGCAGACTCCATTGGAATTTACCTATTTTGAAGTCCGAAGGCTTGATTCTGCAATATGTGATGGTGAGCATGCAGAAAATCAGGTAGGGGGAGAGGAACTGCAGATAGCCAATCCAGTTGTAGAATATGACGCCGCCGGCCATAGCTATAGGAAGCATCCAGTCTTTCAGGACGCTTCTGAAGGAGGAATGTCTGCTCATTATGCGGGGTATGATGTGGGGCAGGCAGGGTCTTCCAATACTTTCAGGTAGCGGGCAGCCACAATGCGGGCCTCGGGTAGATTCATAAGCAGATAATTGCCGCAGTCGTGGGGAGAGGCACCGGGCACCATACCCTCGTAAGAGCCGATGAAGCGGAAAACATCGCGTAAAAGAGGGAGAACGTCCATACTTTCAAGGTGGCCACTGAGTATAAGGTAGTTTCCTGTGCAGCAACCCATAGGCCCCCAGTATATGACACGGTCTTTCCATTTGGACTCATTGCGCAGGTAAGTGGCTGCCAGATGCTCTATGGTATGGAGAGCGGAAATGGAAAGTGCGGGTTCGCGGTTGGGTGCCGTCATACGGCAGTCGAAGGTGGTGAGCTCATCGCCCGAAGGGGTTATGTCGCGGCGACTGACGTACACGCCGGGGGTGAGGGTGAGGTGATTGACAGTGAAACTGGGTATCTTGTCCATAATCGGTTTGTCAGATTTCGTTCAAAATTGATGTAAGTGCGCTGAAAGTCTCCTTTGGGGCGTCGGACCAGAAATTCTCGTATTGCGAAATGTTCTCCTCCTGTCCGGGAGTGTCGCTTATGACACGCAGGATGTTGAAGGGAATGTCGTGCAGAGAGCAGACCTGTGCGATGGCGGCGGACTCCATGTCTACGGCCAGCGACTCGGGGAAATGACTCTTTATCTCTTTGACCTCGGACTCTTTGCATATAAATTTGTCGCCGGAGCATATAAGGCCGAAGCGAGTCTTCTCACCGGCGGGCATAAGTCGGCGGCATATAGAGATTACTTTGTCCCAGGGCTTGAATACCGTGGGGCATCCGGCAGCGGCGCCGTAAACGGTGCCGGGACCGCACCACACGTCATGGTAGGCCACGCCGTCGGCCACGAGCAGGTCAAGCACATGGGAATCGACACCTGTGCCTCCCGCCACACCGCTGTTGATTATATAGTCCGGGTGGAAACTGTCTATCAGGGTCATGGCTCCTATGGCGGCGTTTACTTTGCCTATGCCGCACTGCATGGCTATCACTCCGTGATGCCCTATGGAGCCCGTGTGAAATTTAAAACCGTTGATTTCCGAAGGAGCCTGCAAATCCCGAATCAGCGGAAGAAGCATGTCCAGCTCCTTGCTCATGGCTACTATTATACCTATAATCATAAGTTCGTTTTTTATTATCAGCCTTTAAAGCAGTGCAAAATTAGCAAAAATTTTGCGGACTTCGGATAAAATGCCTAACTTTGTGAAAATTGCAAGGTAAATGGACGAATACAGAATCTGGAACAACACCGTTTCCGAGCGTCAGGCGCGCGAGATAGCCGGGCGTCTTGAACAAGGAGAGCTTATGGTTTATCCCACTGACACCCTCTATGCCATGGGGTGTGACGCGCTCAATGTCAAGGCAGTGGAGCGTATATGCAGGTTGCAGGGCATCAGGCCCGATAAGGTTTCCCTATCCATAATCTGCAAGGATATAGCCATGGCCGCCGAATATGCCCGCATAGAGAACAGGGGGTTCCGCTTGTTGCGCGACAATACTCCCGGACCGTTCACTTTTATTTTTCGCGAAGTGAGCAAATTGCCCAGGGCGTTCAAGGGACGTAAAGAGGTGGGAGTGCGTATCCCTGACTGCGGGGCGCCGCTAAAGATAGCGGAGGCATTGGGCCACCCTATCCTTACCACCTCCATAGATGCCGAGGACTGCGACTATATGGTCAACCCGGATTTGATAGCCGAGTCATACGCCGCGAAGGCTGACTTTATCCTCAAAGGAGACGAGGGAGGGACCGAACCCTCTACTGTGGTGGACTGCACGGGTCCGGAGCCGGAAATAGTGCGTCAGGGCAAAGGAGAGCTGAAGTGAAAAATTTTTCCTTTCCGGAGGTGTTATTATGGAAATTTTTCTGTAATTTTGTTGTCGGAAAAGATGATGTAGTCCCATGCCGGTCCGGAGGTGCTCCGGACGGACTGAGAGATAGATATTAACTCAAA
The DNA here is from genome assembly GCA_900547755.1 of uncultured Bacteroidales bacterium. Taxonomy (GTDB): domain Bacteria; phylum Bacteroidota; class Bacteroidia; order Bacteroidales; family Muribaculaceae; genus Lepagella. The sequence continues at coordinate 1,837 of URIC01000059.1, read as the reverse complement.
ATTAAATACTTAAATAACAGGTAATTATGTCAAAAGTTACAGTTGTAGGCGCCGGTAATGTAGGCGCAACCGCAGCAAATGTAATGGCCATCCGCGAGGTCGCCGACGAAGTAGTGATGATCGATATCAAAGAGGGTGTGTCCGAGGGCAAGGCCATGGACATGATGCAGACAGCCAATCTGCTGGACATGAACACCCGCGTTGAAGGTGTCACCAACGACTATGCAGCCACCGAGGGCAGCGACGTCGTTGTCATCACATCCGGAATACCCCGTAAACCCGGCATGACCCGCGAAGAACTGATTGGCGTTAACGCCGGCATCGTCAAGCAGGTCACCGAAAGTATTCTGGCTCACAGCCCCAACGCTGTCATTGTCTGCGTTTCCAACCCTATGGATACAATGACATACCTCATCCACAAGATTTCCGGCCTGCCCAAGAACCGCATCATAGGTATGGGCGGCGCACTTGACTCCAGCCGTTTCAAATACTATCTGAGCAAGGCTCTGAACGCCAATCCCAACGAGGTCGAGGGCTTTGTAATCGGCGGCCACGGCGACACGACCATGATTCCTATGAAGCGTTTCGCCACATATCGCGGTGTGCCCGTAACCGAACTTCTCGGCGCCGAGACACTTGACAAGGTGGTTGCCGACACAATGGTCGGTGGCGCCACACTCACCAAGCTGCTCGGTACAAGCGCCTGGTATGCTCCCGGTGCGGCTGCAGCCGAGGTGGTAGAGGCCGTTATCCACGACCAGAAGGCCATGATTCCCTGCTCCGCCCTCCTGGAAGGCGAATACGGCGAGAAGGACCTCTGCATCGGCGTTCCCTGTATCCTCGGCAAGAACGGTATCGAGAAGATTGTCGAGCTCAACCTCAATGAGGAGGAGAAGGCTCTCTTCGCCAAGAGCGCAGCCGCCGTCCACAAGACTAACGCCGCTCTGCCCTGCTGATAGGCCTTCAGGGCATCCGCAACCGTCGCGGCCTGAATAATATAAGGACACCCTTTCTACGCTGTCAGTGGCGGGAAAGGGTGTCTGTTTTAAACAGCCTCTAAACATTAACCGATATAAGAACGTTTTAAGGGAAACAACAGGGGAGAATCGGCGCGAAGCCATCCGACCGTGTCGGCTGTAATACCGCAGTTTCCCGCGAGAATAAAACATACAGGACAAGATGAAAAAAATATCATTGCTTACATTCGTTACAGCCGTTGCGGTAACGCTCTCTGCCTGCGGCGGCAAGAACACAGGCAAAGCCGGTGACTCCGCGGTGACTGACGACACCGCCTCGGAGGTGTATTCATATTATGAGGAAGTGCCGGTCGCGGCACCGGGCCAGCCTGACCCTGACGCGGTAGAGGCGACGAGCGGCAAGACTCCTTATGTGGTGGACTTTTACGCTGACTGGTGTCCTCCCTGCAAGAAACTGAAACCATACTTCAGGCAGATGGAAGAGACTTATGCCGGACAGGCGGTGTTCCGTACTGTCAACGTGGATGAGAACAAGGCATTGGCGCAAAAGAACAATGTAAATTCCATTCCCACTGTGATTATTTATTCCGACTCTACGATGAACACCGAGCTTTACCGCGTGGAAGGATTCGACCCTACGGGTATAGAGGAGGCGATAATGGAATTTATTTAGGACAAGGGGTTGTTTAGAGGCTGTTTAAAAATAAACGTTAATTATGGGCGACAGATTTCCAGGCAGAATCCGGACAAGTCGAAGGAGCATAGCGGGCTATGTGACTGAGACGCTGCCGGATTATGACGGAAATATGGCGGACAAAGGAAATTTTCGTTATTTTTAGCCTTGACTATTAAAAATATTG
>URIC01000058.1 GCA_900547755.1 uncultured Bacteroidales bacterium | reverse complement strand
CTTTCCCTACCTCATTTTACTTCCGCATCCGGCTATTTGACTCCTTATACAGTGTGGATTGCGCGGATTTTTGTAACTTTGCAGGGCTGAAGGCAATACACTCCCATGCAATGAACACCTCCGCCATATCCCTCGTCACCCCCGTGCTGAACTGCGCAGGCTCACTGGAAAGGACCCTGCGTAGCGTGCTCGCACAGAGCCTCTGCCCGGCAGAACACATAATTGTGGACGGGATGTCGGCGGACGGGTCTACGGAGATTTGCCTTCGTTATAAGGCATCGGCACCTTACCCGGTACGTATTCTGCGGCGCGAGCCCCGTGGGGTGTACGATGCGCTGAACGCAGGATTCGCCGAGTGCCGGCACGAGATTGCCGGACTGCTGCATGGCGCCGACCGCTTCCCCAAAGGCAATGTCCTGGAAAAGATGCAGGGGGCCTTCGAGGCCGACCCGGCCCTGCAGGTAGCCTACGCCGACATCCGTTACCTGGATGTCAAAGGGGAACCCGGGCGTTACTATTCGGGACGTCCGTTCCGGCCCTCTCTTCTGAAATGGGGCTATATGTTTCCCCATCCGTCCATGTATGTGCGGCGCGCCCTCTTCTCGCGCTATGGCCCATACGCCACGGACTACCTGATAGCGGGGGACTTCGAGTGGCTGGTGCGCGTTCTGCTAAAGGGGGGCGAGAAGTATGGCTATGTGCCCGTATGCGCCGTACTCATGAACCCAGGAGGAGTCTCCGCGCGCACCGGGAACCGTCTGAGAGTGACTCCACGCGAGAAGCTAAAAGCCCTGCGTGCCAACGGCATACATGTATGCCCGCTGCGCCTTGTCGGCAGATATGCCTTCGCCCTGGCCGACATCTTCAGAAAAGGAGAACGACAATGACTGACTACAACAAAATATTGCTTACGGGAGCCACCGGATTCATAGGCTCCTACATAACCGAGGAATTGCAGGGCGCCGGCATAAAGCCCGACACCCTCTCGCGACACGAAGGGGCCACCTATGTATGCGACCTGGAAAAGGTGTCGCCGGAGATTTCCACGAGCTATGACGCCGTGATACATGCGGCCGGCACCGATGACCCGGCGCGTGCCGATGCGCTCAACAACGAGGGTACGCGCCGGCTGCTGGAGGCGCTGGAACAGAACCCACCCCGCCACATCACCTTTCTGAGCAGCGTCCATGTCTACGGCAACGACCCTGGAACTGATGTGGAGGAGAGCTGTTTCCTGCGCCCCGACACCCCTTACTCCAGGTCCAAGATACGCGCGGAGAAGCTGCTGGAGCAGTGGTGCGAAGCCCACGGAGTGACCCTGACCCTCCTGAGGCCGGCACTCACCGCCGGGCGGGGGATGCACGGACGGCTGGCCAGGATGGCCGATGCCGTGTCCCGTGGCAACTATATGCACCTGCGCGGCAACACCGGAGTCCGCAGCCTGGTCATGGCCGATGACGTGGCCCGTGCCGTGCGCCTCACATTAGGACTGCCCGGCATATTCAATGTCTCGGACGGAAAGGAACACCGGATTATAGACATAGCCGATGCCATGGCGGCGAATTTCTCCACCGACAAGCGCATACTCTCCATGCCCCGGGGGGTGGTTAAGTGGGGTCTGCGCCTGTGCCCCATCCCGAAGCTGAAAAACACTGTCGCCACACTCACCGCCTCGGCCACATTCTCCAACAAGGCGCTGGTGGAAGCCACCGGCCTGCAACCGTATGACACCATAGAGGTAATGGCACGCCGCGACCCCTCATATCCCTATAGAGAAGAATGAGTGTACTCAAAAAATTGACAGATGGCCTGCAAGCCATCAATGCCGGAGGTGCCTCCTGGCTGAAAGCGGCTCTGCTCAGCCGCCGTCCCGCCCCTCGCGGCCACCGCTCCGCCGACGAGGAACTGGTAATTTTGGGCAACGGGCCCTCGCTGCGGCATACGCTGGACCACGATATGGAGGCGCTGATGAGTCACAGCCGACTGGCAGTGAACTTTGCCGCGAATGCCCCGGAGTTCAACTCTCTCAGGCCAGACTTCTATGTGCTGGCGGACCCGCATTTCTTCGCGGGCCGCGATTCAGACCCCAATGTGGCACGGCTGTGGGACAACTTAGGGCAGGCAGACTGGCATCTCACACTATATGTGCCTTGCGGCCGGGCGAAGCAGGTACGGTCCGAACTCAAGGGCAAGCCGGTGACGGTGAAAGGCTTCAACCTCACCCCCGCAGAGGGAGCCAAGGCCCTGGTGTATCCCCTGTACTCGGCCGGACTGGCCATGCCGCGCCCACGCAACGTACTCATACCTTCGATAATGACAGGCATACGCGAAGGATTCCGCAGAATTTACCTCACCGGAGCCGACCACACATGGAGCCGCACCCTCGGCGTAGACGAGAAGAACCATGTTGTTAGCGTACAGCCCCATTTCTATAAGGACAATAAGAGCGAAAAGGAGCGTGTAAGCAGCGAGTATGCCGGCTATCACCTGCACGACATACTTAAAAGCCTCTACATAGCTTTCCGCTCCTACCACCAGATAAAGAGATGGGCCGACAAGCAGGGAGTGGAAATCTACAACGTCTCCCCCGGCTCATTCATCGATGCTTTCCCCCGGCTAAAATACGTACCTAAATCCGGCACGGATTTTGTCAGACCGGAATTTTGAAGTACCTTTGTACCTGCAAGTATTTCTAACGCAATACAAACTAAATATTCATACAAAAAAAATGGCAAACAACAACAACGAAAACAAGAACCAGCTGCAGATTCAGCTCAAACCCGAAGTAGCCGACGGCAAGTATTCCAACCTGGCAATGATTGGCCACGGCCCCAACGAGTTTCTCATCGACTTCATTTTCGCCGCTCCCGGCATGCCCCAGGCACCCGTGGTGAGCCGCATAATCATGAGCCCCGAAAACGCCAAGCAGCTCATGCTGGCCCTTACCGACAACGTACAGAAGTACGAGAATAACTTCGGCGAAATCCAGCAGAAGCGTCCCAACGGCCAGAACAACAACTTCTCCAACAACTGATTGAGTTAACATTTCCCACCCCGACATGGAGACAAACCTGCTGATATACAACAGTCTCACGCGGCAGAAAGAACTGTTCAGGCCGCTGCACGAGGGGATGGCGGGCATGTATGTGTGCGGTCCCACGGTCTACGGCGACGCCCATCTGGGCCACGCCCGCCCGGCTGTGACCTTCGACATCCTGTACCGCTACCTCCGCCACCTCGGCTACAAGGTGCGCTATGTGCGCAACATCACCGATGTAGGACACCTGGAACACGACGCCGACGAGGGTGAGGACAAGATAGCCAAGAAGGCCCGTCTGGAGCAACTTGAGCCAATGGAAGTGGTGCAGCACTACCTGAACCGCTACCATCGCGACATGGAGGCCCTGGGCGTGCTGCCCCCTTCGATAGAGCCTCACGCCTCCGGCCACATTATCGAACAGATAGAGTATGTGAAGAAAATCCTTGAGGCCGGATATGCCTACGAGAGCCAGGGCTCCGTATACTTCGATGTGGAGAAGTATAACAGAGACCACAGGTACGGCATCCTTTCGGGCCGCAACATCGAGGACCTGGAGAGCAATACCCGCACCCTGGACGGACAGAGCGAGAAGCGCAATCCGCTGGATTTCGCACTTTGGAAACGCGCTTCTCCCGAACACATAATGCACTGGCCCTCACCCTGGAGCGAGGGATTCCCCGGCTGGCATCTGGAGTGTTCCACCATGGGCCAGAAGTACCTGGGCGAGACCTTCGACATCCACGGCGGCGGACTGGACCTCCTCTTCCCCCACCACGAGTGCGAGATAGCCCAGAGCGTGGCGGCCCAGGGACATCAGGCTGTAAGATACTGGATGCACAACAATATGATTACCATCAACGGCAAGAAGATGGGCAAGAGCTACAACAACTTCATCAACCTGGAGGAGTTCTTCACCGGCTCGCACCCCTTGCTTGAAAAGGCTTACGCCCCCATGGTAATACGCTTCTTCATCCTACAGGCGCACTACCGCAGCACCGTGGACTTCAGCAACGCCGCTCTGCAAAGTTCGGAAAAGGCGCTCCAGAAGATGCTTGAGAGCTACCACCGCCTCCAGGCCCTTCTGCCCGCCGAGAAAAGCACGATAGAGGTGCCTGACTTCGCAGCCCGCTGCTATGAGGCCATGGACGACGACCTGAACACCCCGCAGGTGATTGCCCAGCTTTTCGAGGCCAGCCGTATCATCAACGCCGCCAATTCCGGCGAGGTGAAGCTCTCCTCCGACGACCTGGCGTCACTGCGGCATCTGTTCGACATCTTCCTGGTGGAGCTGCTCGGCATACGCACATCCGACACCGGCGACAATCCCGACAAGCTGAAACCCTACGAGGAGGCCGTGAACCTGCTCATGGAAATACGCAAGAACGCCAAGGCCAACAAGGACTGGGCCACTTCCGACCTTATCCGAGACCGCCTGGCCGAAGCCGGATTCGATGTCAAGGACACCAAGAACGGCGTGGAGTGGAGCGTCAAGGCCTGACACCAGACACAAACTCAGATTCAGAGGCTTTTTACATGATATGAATGTCCTGATAATAAACGGACCCAATCTGAATATGCTCGGACTACGTGAACCGCACATCTACGGTTCACGTAAGTTCGAGTCTTTTTTGCCCTCCCTGCAGAAGCGCTTCCCGCAGGTGAATATCCGCTATATGCAGAGCAACTGCGAAGGAACTCTGATAGACTCTCTACATTCCGCGCTTATCGGAACGGAAGATGAGCGGGCGGACGGCGTGCTTCTCAATGCGGGGGCCTACACCCATTGTTCATACGCCCTTGCGGATGCAGTGGCAGCCATCGCCCCCCTGCCGGTGGTGGAAGTACATATCTCCAACCCCTCGGCACGCGAGGAATTTCGCCGCAAGTCCGTGCTTGGTCCCGTGTGCAAAGCCACCGTGGCAGGCTTCGGACTGGAGTCTTATGCCGTAGCCCTGCAGGGTCTTGTCTCCCTTCTGCGCCCATGACCCTGGATGAGTACATACTCGCCCACATAGACCCGGAACCGGCGGAGCTTACGGAGATAGAGCGGGACACGAACCTGCACCTCTACAACCCGCGTATGTGCTCGGGCCACCTGCAGGGGCGTCTGCTCCGTATGCTGGTCCGGCTATGCGGCGCACGGCAGGTGTTGGAACTCGGCACTTATTCGGCCTACTCGGCCCTGTGCATGGCCGAAGGACTGCCCGCCGACGGGACAGTGCATACCATCGAGGCCAACGATGAACTTGAAGACTTCATTCACCGTTCCTTAAGCCGCAGTCCCCACGGACACAAAGTGAGACTGCACATCGGGGATGCCTCGCAACTGATACCTCTCGTAGCTCCGGGCCAGATGTTTGACCTCACCTTTATAGATGCGGACAAACGTATGTATGCCGACTATTACCGACTGGTGAAACCACGTATGCGGCCCGGCGGCCTGATAGTGGCCGACAACACCCTCTGGGACGGCCATGTGGTGGCCGATGAGCGCCATTCATCCCAGACCGAAGGGGTGATGCTCTTCAACGACATAGTGGCTGCCGACCCCGATGCGGAAAAGGTGATTCTACCCCTGCGGGACGGCCTGACGCTGATACGTGTGACGTGATTGGCTTTTGGAAACCGTTTCGAGGCTTTTCAAACATTGCGGCACACACATACGTTATATAATGAAAAGACAAACCCGAAATTATGGAAAATAAAAGACAGGCAAAAATATCCCGTATGCTCCAGAAGGAGCTGAGTGAAATCTTCCGTCGGCAGACAGCCGCCATGGGCGGCGTTCTGGTCAGTGTCTCAGGTGTCAAGATTAGTCCGGACCTCAGCCTGGCCCGTGTGTACCTGAGCATATTCCCCTCGGAGAAGGGAGCGGAAATCATTTCCAATATACGCGAACAGACCAAAACCGTGCGCTACGAACTGGCAGCCCGCGTCAAGGACATTCTGCGCAAATGCCCGGAACTCCAGTTCTATACAGACGACTCCCTGGACTATGTGGAGAACATAGACCGGCTTCTGGCATCCGACCCGCACCTGCACGATGAGGAGCCGACAGAAGAGAAGTGAAGCCTGACAGCCTTGCCATACGCATAGCCTCCCGCTATCTGTGGTCACGCAAGTCACACAGCGCCGTCACAGCCATAGCTGTGGCGGGAGTGTGCGGCGTGGCCCTGGCCACTATGGCCATAATATGCGTCCTCTCCGTCTTCAATGGATTCAGGGACGCAATCATGGGGCGAGACTCCCGCATCATTCCGGACCTTCTGGTAGAGCCGGTTCGCGGCTCTCTTATTGACGACGCGGACTCCCTGGAGCTTGCGATAGGCAATGTGCCCGGAGTGGCAGTGACAAGCGCCGCCGTGACCGACGAAGCTGTGGCGTATTACGACAGCCACCAGCTCCCGATACGCCTTTTAGGCGTGAGACCCGACGCTTACAGGAGGCTCACCGCCATTGACTCGCTGCTTGTCACCGGTCGCTGGAAACCGCATCTTCAGCAGCTCACCGAGACCGAGGAGGCAAAGGACCTCTCACCGGCCGACGAGGCGCAGATTGACGGATTGGCCTCCGAGGAGTTTGACGAAGCAGCCCTCTTCGAGGCATCCGACCTCAGCGACGAAACAGCCGAGGAGCCGGAACTGCCGGCATCTCCTGTGCTTGCCTCCGTGGGGGTGGCCTCCAATCTCGGCCTTCCTCCCGCCACCGATGCCGGAATCATCGTTTTTCTGCCACGTCGCACCGCCGACATCAACTTCGCCAACCCCGCCACAGGGTTCATGCTTGACTCCCTGGAAGTGACCGGCGTGTTCCGGTCAGACCAGTCCGAGTTCGACGGCGCCACTCTAATCACGGACATCGAGACGGCCCGCCGCTTGCTTGAATATGACACACAGGCCAATTCCATTTATGTGGGTTTGGACAAGGGCGCCGGTCTCGCGACCGTGCAATCCCGGATAGAAGAAATTTTAGGCCCGGCGTACAAGATAAGCGACCGTGAACGGCAACAGACCCTTCATTTCCGTATGGTCTCCATAGAGAAGTGGATTACATTCCTGTTGCTGAGTTTCATACTGCTCATAGCCTCCTTCAATATCATCAGCACGCTATCGATGCTGATAGTGGAGAAACGCCGCAACATCCTTACCATGACCGATTTCGGTGCCACGCGAGGATTCATAGGGCGCGTATTCTTCTACGAAAGCGTAATGGTATGCCTCATAGGTTCGGCAACCGGAACAGTACTCGGCGTGGTTCTGTGCCTGCTTCAGATGCAGTTTGGACTCATCACCATTCCCGGCAGTTCGGATATGCTGCTCAGCGTCTACCCCGTGCGCCTGAACATCTGGGACATCCTGCTTGTTCTAATACTCAGTATAGGGATAGCCATCCTCACAGGAGCGGTCGCCTCGGCATACGCGGCCAAGACAGCTTCCGTCAAGGCAAAAAAGAAATAACAACCTTTATATATTTGAATAATGAAAAAAATTATGTTGACACTCAGCGCCGTGGCGCTGCTCGGAGTCACGGCATGTGGCAAAAGCGAACAGAAGGCAGACACCGAAGGTTCCGTCCCCGCACAGATAGTGGAGGAAGTAGACGAAGAAATAACCGTTACCGAAGACTCTGTCCCGGCGACTGAAGAAGTAGCCGAAGCTGTCATTCCCACAGAAGAACAGACAGATGGAACAAAGGAAGAAGTCAAGGAATCCGCCAAAGATTCCGACGAAGCATCCAAATCCAAAAAAGAATCGAAGGAAAACAAAGAAAAGTCCTCCAAGAAAGCCGACAAGGCAGACAAAGCAGACGAATAAAACTATATAATGAAATAGAATAGAGCGGCGCTCCCTGAGAGGGGGCGCCGCTCTATTCTATTTCGGAGGTGAGGTACGCTCTTTATCAGCGTACCATCACTTTCTTGCCGTTGAAGATGTATATGCCCTTCTCCAGACGGTTGACGTCCTCGATTGTGGCATTCTCAAGCACCTTGACACCTGCGATGTTGTAAACGTCGCCGTTGGCACGGACGTTCTCGTCAAAGACATTGTCCACACCTACCACACCTACCAGGCAGGGAGCCTTGGCGGCGTTGATGACGCGCTGGGAGTTGGCATCCAGAAGCATTACCACTACCTCGGCATTGTTCATGTCCTCCAGCTCCATGGGAGCTTCGAAGGCGTAAACCTGCTTGTAAGTGTCGGCACTGTTCACCTGGCGGGGGAAGAGGCCGGGAACACCTGCATAGGAGGTGCCGTGCATACCGCGTGCGACATGGTCGAATGTATAGCTTACACTGGGTTTGCCATACTTTCCACCCTTGCCCCAGTCACCCAGGATTTCAGATTCGTTGTTGGAGACATTGCTGGTCTGGCGAGCCTTGAGGCCATTCTCCAGAACCACTGTGTAGAGGTTGAGGTTGACATTGTCGTTGTCGTATGCGTAACGCATATTCACGCCTACCTCAATCATCTTCTTGTCTTTGTCTATTGTGGCGTGGTCAATGTGAATCTCGGCATCGGTGAGTTCGCTCATCATCTTGGGAAGATAGTCTACCCAGGTGTTGTCGCCCTCCTCGGAAGTGAGGCTATAGGTATTTCCTGTCACAGCCATGGGAGACGCCACGTACTGACGGTTGAGCAGACCGATGGGGAATTGAGCGAAGCCCAGGAACGAGCCATAGCTGGATGTCCAGTTTGTCATGAAGTCCGAACCGCCGGAATAGCTGTGTACGGCCACGGGGATTACCTTGTCGCCATAAGTCTCGTCTATAATCTCGAGAGCGCGGTGACCCAAGGGGCAGTAACCGCACTTGGTGCCTGTTCCCTCTTCAATCACGACTACGCGCTCAGGCTGGAAGCGGAGATTCTTGACAGTCTTGTTCATTACCACCTTCTTGTCGCCGGAGGCAGCCTCTACGCTGTATTCGTTGAGACGGCCCTTGGTCAGGGGAAGTTCCTTCTCGAAAGTGTAAGCGTATGCGGCATCGCCTTTCTTCAGGTTCAGTCCGGTGAGTTCCTTGGATGCCACGACGTCGCCCTCGCCGTCATACAGGTTCAGGGTGAAGTCGTCGTAAGTCTCCTCGCTGAGTACGGAGAGCTTGACCTTTACGGGAATGGAAGTGCCGTCAACCACGAACTCCGTGGCGTCGACGCCGAAAGTGAAGGCCATATCCTGCTGTACGAGTACGTTGTCCAGGAAGATAGCGCTCTGGTTCTCGTTGTCGTTGACGAAAGCGATGTAGATGTTCTTGCCGGCATACTTATCCAGCTTCAGTACATTGTGCTTCCAGTCGCCGGCCAGGAGTTCCCCGCTCTTGCCGGGCTCCTGCTTCTCGTTGTAGACAAGCTCGCCCTCGCTCTTGAAGCGGTCTATGAAAGGCTTGGTGATAGGAGCGGTGTAGATGTCGTCGGTAGTGAGGATATAGACCTTGAGGTAATCCTCGCGATTATTCTTGTAGCTCTGGGAGTCGAAGCTAAGCGTACAACTGTCATCGGGGATATACAGACGGCGGGTAACCATCCAGTCGTCGCTCTTGCCTGCGGGGGTATACATGGAGTGGGAAGCGGCGCTCTGTTCCATGGTATCCTCGTTGTCGCGCACGTACCACCAGGGGTATTCGGCTTTGAAGCCCCAGTTGGCCACCTCCGCGACAGGATTCTGCTGGTCGCCGTCAAAGAGCATCATGTTGCTTAAGCCCATGTTGAAGTCTTCGGAGAAAATGACACCGTCCACCAGGGGAGCATCGTTCTCGTATGTACCGATATAGGAGATTTCGATGCGCTCGTTACCGTTGTTGCCGGCTATGTCACCGACAGTGTTGGGGTTGATTATCACTTTATATGTGACATCCTTGGCCAGCTGCTGTTCGGCCACGGGGAAGATAGTCATTGTGCTGCCGCTGATAG
>URIC01000057.1 GCA_900547755.1 uncultured Bacteroidales bacterium | reverse complement strand
TTATCGTTATTTTCCTTAAAAAATTTCACAAATCAAATTAGTTTAGACAACTTCAGTATTAAATAATATTATCTCATTCCATAATCTTCTTTTAAAACGCCACCGTTCCTGAAAAGTTTACCTCCCGGCCTGTCATTCTCTTCTTTCCGCCTCACACCTTGGGCAGGATAATGCGGAAGGTGGTGCCTTTGCCGGGTTCGGAGTTCAGGACATATATACGCCCCTTGTGATATTCCTCTATAATGCGTTTCACCAGGGTAAGGCCCAGTCCCCAACCGCGCTTCTTGGTCGTAAAGCCCGGATTGAAGACATTCTTGAAGTTTTTGCGGGCTATTCCCTTGCCGGTGTCGGAGACATCTATGTAACAGAGATTCTTGTCGTGGCCGGTAGTGATAGTGAGCGTTCCCTTGCCGTCCATGGCATCCACCGCATTCTTGGTGAGGTTTTCCATCACCCACTCGAACAGGGAACGGGAAATGCGTACGCCGCAGTCCTCTTTGTCAAGGTTCATCTTCACCTCCACCTGCCGCGAGATGCGACTCTTCATGTAGTCCAGACTGCGCCCCACCGAGTCTCCCAGATATTCCAGCTCCAGTTCGGGGATAGAACCAATCTTGGAGAAGCGCTCGGCTATCACCGACAGGCGCGTCACGTCCTTGTTCATTTCCCGCACCGTCTCCGGGTCCACACCGGTAGTGCGCAGGAGTTCCATCCAGGCCATGAGCGACGATATAGGCGTGCCCAACTGATGCGCGGTCTCCTTGGAGAGGCCCACCCATACACGATTCTGTTCCGCACGTTTGGTGTAGACAATGGAGAAGAACACTATCACCGCCAGAAACAGCATCACTCCGAGCTGTATGTAGGGATACCAGTTCAGGCGCTTCAGCATCTCAGAGTCCTCGTAATATATATATTGGTAAGTGTCGGCGAAAGTCTCGATACGTATGAAGTGGCTTTCGTGGTCCTTATTTCCCTTCACCATCTCGGCCGGACTTTTGCCGCCGGTAGCGGTCATAAGGCGGTTTGCCAGATATTCCTTGTCCTTGTCAGACAGTTCCATATACATCGTGTAGGTCTTGCCGGCGTCCGGGAGGTCAAAGTTGCGGTAATCCAATACGTTTCCGTCCCGGTCGGCTATCAGCACCGGGATTGTGTTGTTCTGCTGGATAATCGCGAACAGGAACTCTATGTCGGTCCCCTCCCCCTGCTGTGCGAGACGTTGAGTGGCATTGGCCCATATCTGCATACGCTCACGCTCCTGGGAAGCCAGGCTCTTCACCAGGTTGTTGGAGATGAGCAGGAATATGATTATGGCCGTAACAGAGAATATGAAAAAAACGGTCTTGCCTATCTTCTGCCGGTCGTAGAACGTGTACTTGTGAGACATTGGGAATCAGATTTCCAGATGATTTAGTATGAATCGGGGCACGGAGTCCTCGGCGTTGGAACCAATCACCTCGTCGGCCATCTCCCGCAATTCGGGGATAGCGTTGGCTACCGCCACTCCCGAGTCGGCCAGCCGCAACAAGGGCATATCGTTCACATTGTCGCCGAAGGCCACTATACGGTCGGCGCACACATCGGAGGCAATCGCCTCCACGGCAGCGGCCTTGCTGGTCTGCGGTCCGAATATCTCGAGTTCGGCCCATTCCGGTCCGAAAGCGTCGTGGTAGCAGAGCGGAGTGCAGGGTATTCCGGAAGCGCATATTTCCCCGTAAAGAGAGCGGGCGGCCTCCCACGGCTGAACGCTGAAGAGCAACACCGTGTCGTCCAGACTCGCGGGGAGCAGGGACTCCCCGTCTTCAGGCACATGGAATGTCTTTCCGGGGGTGTCGCATCTGTCGGACATGAAAGACCTCTCGAAGTCGTTCAGAGGACCAATGTGGTAGACATCCAGCAAATTCCGGTCGGTGCTTATGGTATAGACAAAAGTAGATACCCGATAATGCCGGTACAGAGAAAGGATGCGCTCCACGCTTCCGGAAGTGAAAAGGCAGACGCGGCTGAAGCTATGGTCGGAGAAGTCGAACAGGGCGGCGCCTGTCATCACCACTGCGGGCAGACGCATGTCCACTTCACGGAGCAGGCCCACCACTGTGGCGGGAGTGCGTGCCGTGGCTACGGTGAAGAGGGCACCCTTGGCTATGGCACGGTTCAGCATCGCCGCCGATTGCGCCGACACACAGGAGTCCGGGCCGAGCAACGTGCCGTCCAGGTCCGATACGTAAAGCACCCGACGGCGCAGCAACCCCCGGGCATGATTCACCAGGGGCACATCCCCCTCATTCGACAAGGACATACTTGACATCTGTTATCTGGGTCTCCTTTCTATATTCTGTAAAAACGGGTGACTTGTCAGTGTCCCGCAGCCATTGTTCCTGCCCCGTGACGGTCAGTTCCTCAAACATCACCGCCTCGCCGTAATCTTCGGGGATAATCTTGCCGTAAGGGCGCGATTTGTTTTTACGACGGCGATAATCCGTGTCTGCGCCGCTCTGTTCCCGAGGCTGTTCCTTACGGGCACGGCGTACCTCCTCCGGGTCTATCCCCATGCTGCGGAACATACGGTCCTGCACATAGTTCATGCTCCGGCGCGCCAACCACCTCCGGATGTAAGGACCTGCGAACCAAAGGGTCCAGAAAAGCAATACGATTACTACTACCGCCAGCATCTCAGGCTCCCTCCCGTATTTGTACGAATGTCGATGCGATGAAAGCGCTCAGGACGTAATAGCCCACAGCGAAGAAGAGACCGGTCCAGCCCCAGACACATATACAGACCACGGCGACCGCCACAAGGGATAACGGCAGCAGATTTGCCTTGAGGCTGAAATCAGACACCTTGAAGGAATACATCCTCACCGGCACCACCATCAGCAGACTCACGGCGATTATGCAGCCCACGGCGGCGAGCAGGTTCACACCCCCTTCGCTCGCCATCAGCGAGGCCAGCCCTATACAGAACAAGGCTGCCGCCGGTATGGGAAGACCTTTGAAGGAACGGCTCTGAGTGGCGTCTATGTTGAAATTGGCCAGCCTGAGGGCACCGCACAGGGGTATAAGCATACAGCAGAGGCGGCTCCACAGGGGCGCGCCGGCAGCTGTCATAAGGCCTGACAGGAGCATGGCCGGAGCCACACCGAAACTAACCAGGTCCGAGAGGGAGTCAAGTTGCTTGCCGAGTGGCGAATATCGGTCCAGCATACGGGCCGACAGACCGTCCATGAAGTCGGCCACCGAGGCCAGCAGGATGAAACAAAAGGCGGTCATATATGCCGGATGACCGCCAATCACGTCCAACGGAGCGGTCGCACACATTATAGCCATGCAGCCGCTCAACAGGTTTATAAGAGTTATAGCGTTGGGAATCAGCTTCTTCATTTTTCGTTTATTTCTTAGGATAGGCTCGGCGCCTTGATTTGTACAGGTACCGCGCCTGTATAAACCGGTTCAACTCATACTTGGGGCAGCCTTGCCAGGGGGGTTAGGCCGCCACGGGTCACCTGGCCCATCCGTACCAACACCTCGCTGCCCAGAGGCAGGAAAATGTCTACGCGGGAACCGAACTTGATGAAGCCCAAGTGGTCATCTATGTCCGCCGTGTCCCCCTTCTCTGCGTAAGTGACTATGCGCCGGGCCATGGCGCCGGCTATCTGGCGCACGGTGATACGATTGCCGTCCTCACACTCTATACCGATAGTGCTGCGCTCGTTCTGCAAGCTGGCCTTGGGCAGATAAGCGCTCAGGAAACGCCCCTTGTGATGTTTCACATAAGCCACCGTGCCGTCCACCGGATACCAGTTGGCATGCACATTCAGAGGACTCATGAACACGCTAACCTGAATGGCGTCGGAATGTAGGAATTCCGACTCGAACACACGCTCTATAACCACCACCTTACCGTCCACGGAGCTGACTGCCATATTCTTGCGCTCTCCCCGATAATTGCGTTTGGGGCAACGGAAGAAGTTGAAGACAAAAGCGTAGACCATCACCGAGATACCTGTGAGTACCGCAGGTATGACCATGGGGCTCAGGAATAGCCATGCCACTGCATTGAGCATGGCAAACATTGCCAGCAGGATGACGAGTATGTTGGTGCCTTCTCTGTGAATCTTCATGTCCTTGGGCTACACGGAACGCGCCCGGCAACGACCTTGCGCATATATAACGCCCGCGCTTCCGTCAGAGTTCAGTGTTAAGTTTATCGTGCAAATTTACGAATTTTCGCGGAAATAACAAACCCCATGTCAAAATACAGCCTTTGCAATCCCTCATTAAAGCGCACATACACTTGTTTATCAGATTGGTAACGTCGCTTGTCACTAATTTATCCGTAAGCGTTTATTCTCTTATTGGCGAGTTTTTATTAATTTTGCGAAATAATTAAGGAGATATGCGTAATCAATCACATCGTCCCGTCAAGGGGCATCCCATAGCAGACCGTATAGTAAGCCGCCGGAATACGGGAAGCGAAGCCATACCTATGCTCGCGTTCCTGCAACAGCAGTTCGCCGACATGCCGCGAACACGACTTAAATCCATGCTCAGATACGGACATATACGTATAGCCGGCATTGAGGAAGTACGCCATGACACACCGGTAGAGCCGGAAGCGACAGTGGAGGTGAATCTCGCCCGCCCGTTCATAACTTTCTCTCACCCACGTCTGAAACTCGTATATGAGGACAATGACATCTTGGTGGTGAACAAGGGTTACGGGCTGCTGTCTATGGGCACCCCCTCCTCCCGCAAGGATGTCACGGCCTACAGCGTGCTGAAGGATTATGTCAAGAGCATCAATCCCCTTAACAAAGTATTTATCGTCCACCGCCTGGACCGCGACACATCCGGCCTTATGATGTTTGCCCGCAACATGGAAGCCAAGGAGGCCATGCAGCACAACTGGAACAACATGGTCCTGGAACGCAAGTATGTAGCTGTGGTGGAGGGTATGATGGAGGAGGACTCCGGTGTGGTGCGCTCCTACCTGGACGAGACAAGCCAATACGAGGTCTATTCCACCCATGAAAAAGGTAAGGGGCAGTTAGCCGTGACCCGCTACAAGGTGCTGGAACGCGGACACGGGTACACATTGGTGGAGTTTTCGCTGGACACCGGTCGCAAGAATCAGATACGAGTCCATGCCCACGACCTGGGACATCCCATTGTGGGGGACCGCAAATACGGGGCCGCTTCCAGCCCTATCCACCGCCTGGCGCTGCATGCCCGCACTCTGCGCTTCGCCCATCCCGTCTCCCGCCGCGACATGCGCTTCGAGTTGCCCGTGCCGGCCCGTTTCACAGCCCTTCTCAAAGGCAATATCAAGAAAACCATCTGACAGACAAGATATGAAACCCTTAGTAAGTGTAATAATGGGAAGCACTTCGGACCTTCCCGTAATGGAAAAAGCCTGCGCCTTCTTCGAGGAGCAGCAGATACCCTTCGAGGTACTGGCGCTTTCGGCCCACCGCACCCCCGTGGAAGTGGAGGAATTTGCCCGTGGAGCCGCAGACCGAGGCATCAAGGTCATCATAGCCGCCGCCGGAATGGCCGCCCACCTGGGAGGCGTCATCGCCGCGCTCACCACCGTTCCGGTGATAGGTGTGCCCATACGCTCCTCTTTCGACGGCCTTGACTCTCTCCTCTCCATAGTCCAGATGCCCCCCGGCATACCTGTGGCTACCGTGGGCGTGAACGGCGCCCTGAACGCCGCTGTCCTCGCCTCCCAGATTCTGGCCCTCTCGGACCCCGGAATCGCCGCCCGCGTACACGACTACAAGGCCTCCCTGTCCAAGAAAATCGTGAAAGCCAACGAGGAGCTGCACAAGCTGGACTACAAGTACAAAACCAATTGAAACGATGAACACCGCCAGGTTCAATTATCGCCGCCGTCCCGCCCGGGAGGTACGCATAGGCTCGCTGTCTATGGGGGGGCGCAACCCCGTGCGTGTGCAGAGCATGACCAATACCCCCACCTCCGATGTGGAGGCCAGCGCCGACCAGAGTGAACGTATAATCCATGCCGGCGGAGAACTGGTGCGTCTCACCACCCAGGGGGTACGCGAAGCCGAAGCAATAGGCCGCGTACGCGACGTACTGCGCGCACACGGCTATGACACACCCCTTGTCGCCGATGTGCATTTCAACCGGAACGCAGCCTGGACAGCCGCCGCAAACTGCGAGAAGGTGCGCATCAACCCCGGCAACTTTGCCGATGCGGCCCGCACTTTCAAAAAACTGGAGTTCACGGATGCCGAATATACCGCCGAGCTGGAGCGCGTCGAAAGCGTGCTGATTCCTTTCCTGGAGGAGTGCCGGCGCCACGGTACCGCCCTGCGTCTCGGCATAAACCACGGCTCTCTCTCAGACCGGATAATGAGCCGGTACGGCGACTCCCCCGAAGGGATGACCCACAGCGCGATGGAGTATCTGCGCATCTGCCGCAAGGCCGGTTTCAACGACGTGGTTATCTCCATGAAGTCCTCCAACCCGGTGGTTATGGTGGAGGCGGTACGCCGCCTGGCGGAGGCGATGGATGCCGAAGGGATGGACTATCCACTGCACCTGGGGGTCACCGAGGCCGGCGACGGCAGCGTGGCCCGTATCAAGAGCGCCGTAGGCATAGGCACCCTATTGGCCGAAGGCTTGGGCGACACCGTCCGCGTCTCCCTGAGCGAGGCCCCGGAAGCAGAAATACCCGTGGCCAAGGCCCTGGTGGAATACGTGTGCGCACGTGACCGGGCCATTCCGGTCCCCGTGCCGGAGACAGAGCCGGAATTTGCCTGCCGAAGGGTTGCTTCCCCCCTGTTTGACGGGGTGATGGCTATTGCCGGGAACCACATAAGCATAGCTCCGGACTGGCATCGCACCGACACCGAGGAGTCTCCCGTGCTCTACCCGGACGACAAGCCGGTAATACTCTCCACTGCCTCGCTGAATATCCCCGGAGCCTTGCAATCCTGGGCTGCCCGCTTCATCACCATGGGCGGAAAGAACCCGATTGTCCTGGAGGTGGAATACGCCGATTCCTCCCTTGAGGATGTACAGCTGAAAGCCGCCGCCGACCTCGGTCCCGTGCTGCTGAACGGCTACGGCAATGCCATCCACATAGTGGCTCCCATGGATACCGCCGACACCGAGCTGGACATACTCCAGTCCGCCCGGCTCCGGTTCAGCAAGACCGAGTACATAGCCTGTCCCGGCTGCGGAAGGACCATGTTCGACCTGCAGGGCACCCTGGCCAAGGTGAAGGAGGCCACCTCACACCTGACAGGCCTCAAAATAGGAGTGATGGGCTGCATTGTGAACGGACCCGGCGAGATGGCCGATGCCGACTACGGCTACGTAGGTGCGGCGGCAGGACGAATCAGCCTGTACCGCAACAAGGAATGTGTGGAAAAAAATATCCCGCAGGAGGAAGCCATCCCCCGCCTGATAACTCTTATTAAGGCCGACGGGCGCTGGCACGACCCGGCGTAGTTTTCTTGTCCCACCGCTTGCAAAGCATACAGGAGGCTCCGGGAAAAACGGGACCTCCTGTATGCTTTGCAAGCGAATCCTTATTTCTTTTTCTTCTGTCTGGCGACCTTGACCAGCTGTGCGTAGCGGATTATCTCCGGGCGGTACTCAAAGTGCATCGTGTCGTAGTGGTACCATGCGCCGCCCCAGATAAACCCGTGCTTCTCAAATATCTTCACCAATTCCATCGGGAAGTTGTTGTAGTATTTGATTTTAGTGGTTTCGGAAGCGCCGGGGTTCTTCCAGAGCCAGTAGGTGCTGTATTTCACGCCTATGTCGAAAGCGATGCCGTAGCTGTGGGCGCTCATTCTTTTGGCGCCGCGCACCTGCCGCCAATTGAAAGTGCCGGAACTTTTCAGGTACTTCTTCAGCTCAGGATGTCCGGCTATTTCAGAAGCCACAGCCTTGAGCGCCTTGTCCACTCCGTTGGCTGAAGGAACACGCACTTTCTCTCCGAACCAGTTCACAGACACCAGGCCTTTCTGTACCTTGGCCGCACTGTTGCCATACATCTTCTTGAACATGGCGTCGCAACGGGTACGTCCGGGGTCGTGGAGATAAGGTATGTCCGGTGACAGAGAGACATCATATATATCGTGGAATGAATCCTCTATGTCGGCATCGTCAAGACGCTGCATATAGTTCTTCTTCACTCCGTCGTCATATTTCATCCTCGTGCCGTCTTTCCATATCAGGCAGTTGTCCTTATAGGCATTCTTGTCAAAGAACTGAGGATACGAATCAATTATGGCCTGTGCGCCGAGGGGTATGTTGTCCGCCCTTGATGTGGCACAGATTAAGCACAGTCCGATAATGACGGTGACGACTGTCCCCTTACTCATAACTGCGTATGAAGTCTATATTGTAACGCTCGTATTTGTTCAGGAATTTCTGAACGTTGGAATAGCGGGGATTGTACCACCAGTAGCGCTTGAAATAGTTGCGCAAATCGGCCGATTTGAAAATGTAGCCGTGCATTGCGAAAATGGCATTGCGGAGTATGCGTAAATCCGAACCGTCCAGATACTCTATGTCGGAATAATCCACATAGCGCTTGCTCAGCCAGCTGAACTCGCATGAGGGTATGCTGTAGCCTGAGGCTGCTCCGCCTGTTTTTCTCTGGGAAGTACGCTGAATCTCGCGTAACGATTTGACACGCTGGGCATCGATAGGGGTAAAAGTGAAGATTGCCAAAATAGCGAGCAATAAAATTTTCTTCATGCCTGAAAAATATTGGGTTGAGTTATTAATGAATCCACTAAGTGCAGGTCTATCGTCTTGTTTTCTTCCGGGTAGCGGTTTTACCCTTACGGGATTTGGTCTTGCCTTTGGCAGAGGTCTTTTTTTTCTCCACCGCCTGCAATACTATATCGTTGCCGTCCGCATCGATGCCTTCGGCATCGATACCGCCGCCGTCCCAATGGTTGATGGTAATGTCAAAGGATGCAGAAGGATTGTCTTCAGGCCATAGAGTGACATTCTGCCAAAGATTTCCCATAGGATGGCACGCGATACCGCTTTCTCCCCCAAGAGCCATCCATTCGGAAACGGGATTGGTGTAACGCATACGTCCGGAAATACTTGTATCCTCATCGTTGAGTTTCAATTCCATTTCCACGGATTTTCCAGCCACGGTGCCGGTAAACTTGTAGTCCTGGGCCTTCAGGCAGAGCGATGAAGCGAGAAAAAGGACAATGGCGCCTATAAGGCGAATGTTGATAAAGTAACGCATAATAAAAAATTTAGTGATAATCAGAAAAATTTACTTGAGAGTCATGTCTTGCACAAAGTTACACAATATAAGAATTATTTGCAAATATTCTAAGTTCAAAAATTCCCCCAATAAGACAAACAGCTTATAATCAATGCAAAAGCAGAATGTCTACACCCTAAAAGCAGACAGGAGGCTCCGATGAAACGGGACCTCCTGTCTGTTGGTCAATAGGGGTAACGTAAGAGTCTATAGGGGCGGCAGGACGTATGTCAGTCATACTTCAGGAACCGGCCCTGTCTGTTGAATTTGATGTCCACACCGTTGGATAGTTCCACTTCGTAGCCCGAGGCTTTACGCTCTATGCCCACGATACGGGCTTTCCCATGGTTGTTTTTCACATAATTGCGTATCCCCTGCGGCACCATCCTTTCCGGCACAGAGCGGTTGGCCGGACACTCTATTTCCTTCCAGTTGCCGGAGCGGTCAAATGTCACTTCGCAGCCGTCGGTCAGAATTACATCGTATTCGCTTACACGGCCGAAATCCTTATCTGACTTGATAAGACTGACACCGGCCTTGAAGTTGGATTTCAGAGTGGAGCGGGCAGCTACAGGCAGCACATTCACATTTCGGGAATAAACATCTTTCGCCGAGGCCCCGAGTCCTGCGACAAGCGCCAACATGAGCGATAAAAACACTTTCTTCATATCTGTTTTTTATTTTAAATTCTGAACGGTTTCGTCTAACCGTTTGATGAATAAACATTTAAC
>URIC01000056.1 GCA_900547755.1 uncultured Bacteroidales bacterium | reverse complement strand
GCCACAGCGCTACCTATGTTGCCGTAGCCGACTATGCCCATGCGCTTGCCGGCAAGCTCGTGGTGGGTGAAGTCCGTATAGCAGAAATCGGGATTTTCCAGCCAAGTACCCTTTCGTATCTCCCCGGTGTAATGCTCCACCCGGTTGGTGATGGCGAGCAGATGCGCGAACACCATCTGCATTACCGACATGGTGCTGTAGGCAGGGATGTTGGTTACCGTTATGCCGGCGGCTGAGGCGGCGTCCACGTCCGCGGCGTTCAAGCCGGTGGCCAGGATGCCTATGTATTTCAACTCCGGGAGAGCGGCAATATCCGAGGCCGTGATTTTAGTCTTGTTGGTGAGAAGCGCCTCGCAGCCGCGTGAGCGCTCCACCACCTGTTCGGGGGCGCTAAGGTCGTAGACTTTCAGGTCGCCCAATTTTTTAAACGGCTCCCAGCTCAGGTCTCCCGGATTAGTGCTGAATCCGTCAAGCAATGTTATTTTCATATCTCGTCGTATTGAAATAACTGAAAAGGCTGAGCCAAAATTTTGACTCAGCCTCGAATATTTGTTGAATGAGCCACACGGTGTCAGGCTCGTGAAATTCGCGGATTAGTGACGCTTGCCACCCTTCTTGTTGGCGGCTTGCTGCTGGCGGAGCATTTCCTGCTGACGCTTCTGAGCT
Organism: uncultured Bacteroidales bacterium; assembly: GCA_900547755.1. Taxonomy (GTDB): domain Bacteria; phylum Bacteroidota; class Bacteroidia; order Bacteroidales; family Muribaculaceae; genus Lepagella. The sequence goes on along the minus strand of URIC01000056.1, from coordinate 9,829 downwards.
TCCTCAAGACGTGCCATGAAGCCGCTCTTTTTCTTGGGCTTTTTGGCATTCTCGGCCATAGCCTTGCGCACATCTTCCTCCTTCACGACCCAGCGGCGGATAGCCCAGCTCTGGACAATGGTTATGAGCAGTGACAGGAAGTAGTAATAGCTGAGGCCTGCGGCGTAGTTGTTGAAGAATATCATGAAGAAGACGGGCATCAGGTACATCATCCACTTCATGCCCGGAGCGCCTCCGCCCTGAGACTGCATGTTGATGCGGGTATACAGGATGTTGGTTACAGTCATCAGCAGACAGAACAGGGAGATATGGTTGCCGAAGTACTCGGTTACAAAGGGGATGTGGGCGCTCCAGGACACAATGGCATCCGGGGCCGAGAGGTCGTGGCACCACAGGAAACTCTGCCCCCTCAGTTCGATACAGGAGGGGAAGAAGGTGAACATCGCGAACAGGATAGGCATCTGCAGAAGCAGGGGCAGACAGCCGCTCATAGGGTTGGCTCCGGCCTTGGAATACAGGGCCATGGTCTTCTGCTGACGTACCATCGCGTTCTCCTGGCCGGGATATTTCTCGTTGATGGCCTTGATGTCCGGGGCCAGGATTCGCATCTTGGCCTGACTCTTGTAGCTCTTATATGTCAGCGGGAACAGCACTATCTTAATGAAGACGGTGAGCAGCAGGATGATTATGCCGTAGTTCCAACCGAAAGAACCGAGGAAGTTGAAGACAGGGATGATGACAAGTGTGTTAATCCAGCGGAACAGGGTCCAGCCCAGGGGGATGAGACGGGTCATATCCAAATCTTCGGAGGTATCTATGCGGTCGTCCAGCCCTGAGAGCAGAGGATATAGGTTGGGACCTAAGAAGAGGTCGAAGTTCGCGGGATTCTTGGCGCTCCAGTCATACTTGTTCAGAGAGGCGGAGGCGGACATATATTTGAGGTAAGTGTCCGCGTCGGCGCCGAAGTTCTCCTTGTCCAGCTTCACGGAGGTGAAGTCGGCGTTGTTCATGGCCTGTCTGGAGATGAATACGGAGGAGAAGAACTGGTTCTTGAAGGCAATCCATTTCACCTTGGTCTGACGGGTTTCGGAGTCATCGGCATTGGCGTTGAGGTCTTCCACGTCGCCGCCGTCGAACTTGTAGTAGAGTGCCGAGTTGCGTTCCTCGAACATCTTGCCCTGCTCCTGGCGGCGGAGTATCTGATTCCACTGAACGCCTAACTCGGTGCCGTTAGAGCGCAGCACACGGTCCATGCCCTGCTGTTCTATGGCTATGTTCACCACATAGTCGTCGCCCGGCTTGATTGTATAGCGGATGCCCCAGAACGCATTGTCCTCGAATCTGAGACCGAAAAGTACCGAGTTCTTGTCCTGTGCGAGTATGTCGAAGTAGAGTTCGGAGGTGCTGACTTCGTTGTTTACAGGCAGGATGAAGGAAAGATTGTTGGAGGCCCCCTCGAAGAGGACCACGGGGTTCTTCACTTTCTTGGTCTCGTCAGGGCTATACTGGGTTATGTACTTCTTCAGTTCGGCGCGGCTTATGGATGCGCCTTTTGTGGAGAAGGAGAGTGAGAGTACATCGTTCTCCAGTTTGGCGTTTTTTTCGGTGCCGGCGGTGAATTTGCCGAATTTTCCGAACTTGATGGCGCTTGCCTGGATGTCGTTTATTTTTTTTACGGCCAGGGCGCGTTCAGCAGGGGCGAAAGTATCGTCGGGGGTAATCAGACCCTGCAGGGGTATCTGTTTGCCTTCGGCCATTACATATCCGGTCAGCGAGTCGTTCTGTAATGTCAGTTCATAGCCGTCGCCTTTGAGTTGCTTGGCGCCGGCCTCAGCCGGGGTGCCGTTTTCGGCTATGGCCTGACGGAGCCAGTCTGTCTCTTTGGCTGTGAGCAGGTCCGGAAGTTCCTCCTGGGCTTCGGCCACAGCTTGTTGTTCGGTCTTCTGTTGTTCCGGGGTCTGGTGTCGCTGTTGCTGGTCCTTGCCGGAGCTGAACCACATGAAGACTACGAATACGAGACCTATAAGGACGAGGCCTCTGATTGTGTTCTTGTCCATTGGGTTAAAAAGGGCTTATTGGTGTTTTTCGTCGCCGTAAGCTATGGCGGCTTTCACAAAGTCTATGAAGAGTGGATTGGGGTGAAGCACTGTACTTTGGTATTCGGGGTGGTACTGTGTGCCGATAAACCAGCGCTTTTCGGGAAGTTCCACTACCTCTACCAAATGGGTGTTGGGGTTTTCGCCCACACATTGCATTCCGGCCTGTTCGAAGCGCTCGCGGTATTCGTCGTTGAACTCGAAACGGTGTCTGTGGCGCTCGCTTACCAGTTCGGTGCCGTAAGCCTTGGCGGCCTTGGAGCCGGGACGAAGCACACAGTCGTAAGCGCCCAGACGCATGGTGCCTCCCATATTGGAGATGCTCTTCTGCTCCTCCATAAGGTCAATCACGTTGTGCGGCGTCTTGGTGTCCATCTCAGTGGAGTTGGCGTCGGGCATTTGCAACACGTTGCGGGCGAACTCGATGACCATGCACTGCATGCCCAGGCATATGCCGAATGTGGGCACGTCATGTTCGCGGCACCACTTGATGGCGCAGAACTTGCCCTCGATGCCGCGCTGTCCGAAGCCCGGAGCTATAAGTACGCCGTCCATATCCTTTAGCGTTTCTTCCACATTCCTGTCGTCGAGCTTTTCAGAGTGGACATAGACCAGCTTGAGCTTACGACCCAGATATGTCGCAGCCTGGAACAGGCTCTCGTTGATGGACTTGTAGGCATCCTGCAACTCCACGTACTTGCCCACAAGGCCGATTTTAACTTCTCCTGAGGCGTTGTTTATCTTGTCCAGGAAGTCGTTCCAGGCGGACAGGTCCGGTTCTCCCGCCGGTTCAAGGCCCATCTTGCGCAGCACAATCTGGTCAAGCTGCTGGGCGTGCATGGTCAGAGGTACCTGATAGATGGTGGGGACATCGATGCTCTGGATTACGGCCTCGGTGTCGACATTGCAGAACTGGGCCACCTTGCGGCGCATGGACACGGGCAAGTCTTCCTCGGTGCGGAGTACGAGGATGTCGGGCTGGATACCCACCTGCTGAAGCATCTTTACGGAGTGCTGCGTGGGCTTGGTCTTCAGTTCCTTGGCGGCTCGCAGATAAGGAACGTAAGTGAGGTGTATGCAGAGGGCGTTGTTGCCTAATTCCCAGCGCAGCTGACGCACCGCCTCCAAAAAAGGTGTGGACTCTATGTCGCCCACGGTGCCGCCAATCTCGGTGATTACGAAGTCATATTTGCCGGTGTTGCCCAGAAGTTTGACGTTGCGCTTGATTTCGTCGGTAATATGGGGAATAATCTGCACGGTCTTGCCCAGATAGTCGCCACGGCGCTCCTTGTCTATGACGCTCTGATAAATGCGGCCGGTGGTGATATTGTTGGCCCTGGAGGTGTGGGCATCGGTGAAACGCTCGTAGTGGCCCAGGTCCAGGTCGGCCTCATGACCGTCGCTGGTCACGTAGCACTCGCCGTGCTCGTAGGGGTTCAGCGTACCGGGGTCAATGTTGATATACGGGTCGAACTTCTGAATGGTCACCTTATATCCGCGAGCCAGGAGCAAGCGGGCAAGTGAAGAGGAAATTATGCCTTTCCCGAGCGAGGAAACCACACCGCCGGTGACAAATATATACTTAGTATCCACAACTATAATTATTTATATTAGACACACTTGTTCGGGCATACGTACGGCAAGCCCGTTTAAAGCGCAAAAGTAGATAAAAAATCTAATATATGCAAACCCGCTTCCTATGGCTCCGTTTTCATTACGGAGTCATAACCGTCTGTAAGACGACGGGTATCTAAATCCTTTTAAGCATTTTTTAACTTTTTATAGCACCGGACAGGCCCACTGAGCGGCCTGTTTGGCTTATTCGCGCCCTTTCGTGGGGGTGCGGCGTTTTGCATTTTCGGTTTCTTTTCACTAATTTTGCACGACTTATTTCAGAAAGGTATGGGCAGACGGCTAAATAGATTCAATCTGTGGCTTCGTCGGCAGTCGCATCTCTCGGTGTTGCTGGTGGCCGGAGCGGTCATTGCATTGCTGTTCCTGAACGAGGAGACGAGTATGACCCGTTCCCGTGAACTTGACCGGGAGATAGCCGCGCTGAAGGCCGGCATACAGACTGCCCGTGACAGCGCCGAATACTACCGGCAGATGCGTCTCAGCCTGCGGACCCGTACTGAAGACCTCGAAAAGGTGGCCCGCGAAAATTACGGTATGCAGCGGCCCACCGAGGACGTTTATTTAGTGGAATGATTATGAAACAGAAACATAAGCAGCCTTTGGATATAGCCTCTGACAAGACAGCTCTGCGGCGCAGGATTGCCGAGACGCTGGCCTCCTTCGGCATGATTCTGATAGCCGTGGGCATGTTCCTGCCGCTCATAAATATGCTGAGTGTGGAGCAGTTGCCTGTATTCAAGTGGATATTTGCCGCCGGTGCCCTTATGTTCTGGGGCGCGCGTTGTGTGAATGTCAGCCCCGAGGGTGAAAGTATGCGTCTGCGCCGTCTGCGCCGTATGGAGTTCTGGTCCGGCGCTTGCTTCGGAGTGGCCGCTTTCTTTTGGTTCTACAACGAAAATAAATACGGAGACATCCCCACTGTGGGACCGCTCACCATACTCAACGAGACAATACTCTTCGCTCTGGCAGGAGCCGTCTTGCAGCTCGTTACTGCCTGGATGATTTATTTCCGTCAGAAAAAAGAGCGCAGACAGGCTTCTCAGGATAAAGGCTAATTCCCCGTAACGTGGCATCAATCCTTACAATAGACCGGGGCAACACCCTCATAAAGGCCAAAGTCTTCACTGATTCGGGCGCCCTGCTGCATGAGCTGTCTATGGCCGACCCGGACATGGACCGGCTGGTCCGGACTGTGGATGATTTCGGAGTCACCTGCGGGGCTCTCTGCAGCGTGGCCCATATAGACCCGCGTTTCGCCGAGACTCTGAGAATGATGTTGCCGGACGGATTGCTTTGGCTGACCCATGAGACGGATGTTCCGCTGTCGGTGCGATACGACACCCCGCGCATACTCGGTCCGGACAGAGTGGCCGCCGCTTGCGGCGGTGCCGCGCTCCACCCCGGTCGCACGTTGCTGATAGCCGATGCCGGAACCGCACTTACGCTTGATGTCGTGGAACATGGCTCGGTTTTCGCCGGCGGTAACATATCTGCCGGTGTAAACCTCCGCCTCAAGGCGCTGCACCGCTATACATCCGCTCTGCCGGAAGTCACGGCTTACGGGACGTTGCCTCCTTTCGGCACGGATACCGTCACGGCTCTCAGGTGCGGAGCCGTCAGGGGGGCCGCAGCTGAGGTGACAGATGCTTATCTCAGGCTGAAGGCCCGTTTCCCTGATACATCGCTTCTGCTCACAGGAGGCGATGCCGACCTCCTTCTCCCGCTTCTCCCTACTGAAACCATACGCCATGCGGACCTTGTCTGCGAAGGCCTTATATACATATTGAAATACAATGAATATATCTAATCGTATATTGGCCGCATTAATGCTGGCCCTTTCCGGCTTCGGCCTGCTCTCCGCTCAGAATACCACTTCTCCATACTCGATGTACGGGTACGGAATCCTGCAAGACGGAGCCACTTCCTCACAACGTCAGATGGGGGGCATTGGATACGCCATGCAAAGCGGCCGTCAGATTAACGCTATGAACCCCGCCTCATACGCATCCATAGACTCTCTGACATTCCTTTGGGACATAGGTGCGAACATGAGCATGAGTTGGCGCAAGGACATGGGCGCGGAAGGGGTGCGCGAGAAGGGTCACGGCGTGGGCGGTGGCCTGGACTATGTGACCATGCAATTCCCGCTTTCCAAATATATGGGTATGTCCGTAGGCCTTATACCTTACAGTTCGGTGGGCTATACCTTTGGCGACGAGGTCATGCACGGCTCGCTTTCAAATCAGGGTACGGGCGGCATCAATCAGCTGTATGCCGGTGTGGCAGGCAAGTACGCGGGCTTCTCCCTGGGTGTCAATCTGTCTTACGATTTCGGAAACGTCATCAACGACACATACGCCAACACTTCCAACAACCACCAGACTCTCTTTGAGCATGTGATGCAGGTGCGTGACTTCAATTTCAAGTTAGGCGCGCAGTACACTGCGAAGCTCACCCGATTCAGCAGGCTGACCCTGGGCGTGACCTATACCCCCAGGCTGTCACTGCATGGAAAGGCCTGGGCCGCATACTGGGACATCACTGCCGAGTCTGCCGCCGACACCGTGGGCTACACCAGGCTTTCCGGCAAGTATTACCGCCCGACCTCCATAGGAGCCGGTATCAATTATACCCGCGAGCGCACATCCCGCTTCATGGCCGAGTTCGACTTTACTTGGCAGAACTGGTCCAAAGCCGATTATCCGGCCCTGCTGGACGATATGGGGCAGAATGTGGTGCTTGCCCAGAAATTCAACGACCGTACCCGATTTGCCCTCGGACTCGAGGTGGTTCCCAAGATTCGAGGCAATTATGTGCAGCGCATAGCTTACCGTTTCGGCGCCAACTACGGCAAGGATTACATACGAGTAGGGGACAATTCGCTCAAGGAGTTTTCCCTCGGATGCGGATTCGGATTCCCGACCATCGAGGGCAAGACGGTGGTAAACCTCGGATTCGAGTGGAAACACCGTCAGGCAAGCCCTGAAACACTGATAAAGGAAGACTATTTCAATATTACTCTGGGTCTTAACTTCAACGAACTCTGGTTCTTCAAGCGTAAGATTAAGTAAACCTTCAGGGAGATGAGACGTGTCAGGTCAATCATACACAGTCCGATGAGGGTGGCTGGCCTCTCGCTGATGGCGTTGGCGGCTCTCACCGCCTGCCGGCAGGAAGACCCCCTGGGCGTGGCCGACAAAATCAACCCTAAGGCGATGCCTACCATGACCACGCACAACGTCATGACCATAATATCGGACTCCGGTATTCCCCAATATCGCCTGGTATGTCCTGTCTGGTATGTCTATGACAATGTGGACACTCCGGTATGGATTCTGCCCGGAGGTCCGTATCTGGAGAAATTCGACCCTGAATATAACATAGTTTTTTCCGTGGCCGCCGACTCCGCTGTCAACAATAGGCTTACGCAGACATGGCACCTGTACGGCAACGTAGAGTTCAACCAGTTGCCGGAGTTGCTCATCCTTACTCCGGAACTTGTCTGGAACCAGCGTGAACAAAAAATATCCTCGGATTCTTTTATTCATATCGAGCAGCCGGACAGGATAATTGAGGGTTACGGCTTCGAGGGCTATACCAATTCCCGGGGAACGCTTCAGTCCTACGAATTGCGTCATCCTACTGCCGTGCTGCCGTACAATAAGGATAAATTCCCCGGTGCGGGGGGAGATGCCCCGGCGCAGATGCCGGCCGGATTCAACCCCTCTGTACTTGCCGACCCCGGCGCGGCTGCGACTATAGCCGCGCAGCGTGCTTCTGAAAACCGATAGATTATATGGAACTTTCCCCCCTCTTAGCCATAATTCTCACACTGATTGCCATTCTCTTCTCAGGCCTCTTCTCGGGCAGCGAGATAGCATACGTGCAGTCCAACAAAGTGAGAATAGGCATCGACGCCTCCAAGGGAGGCCTTATTTCACGCATCATATCCGGCTTCACCAAGCATCAGGATATGTTCATCTCTACTCTTTTAGTGGGCAACAATGTGGTGCTGGTCATCTACGGTATCACTATTTCCGTGCTGATTAATCCCTGGCTGCAAAAAGTTTTCGACGGCTCCGAAGCACTTGTGCTTATTGGAAATACCTTGATTTCCACATTTATAATTCTGGTGACAGGTGAGTTCCTGCCTAAGACTGTCTTTCGTATCAACCCCAACCTGATGCTCAAGATTTTCGCTCTGCCGCTTTTTGTCATTTATATTATATTGTATCCCGTATCCTTGTTTACTTCCTCCCTTTCTTCGCTGATAATGAAGATTGCCGGTATAAGCTCTCCGAAGGAGGACACTTCACGTCTCACTATTGACCAGATAGACGACTATATCCAGCAGGCCATAGACGACAAACCGGTAGGAGAGGATGTGGAAAACGAGGTGAAAATCTTTCAGAATGCGTTGGACTTCAAGGACACACATATACATGACTGCATGATTCCCCGCAACGAAATCACAGCCGTGAATATCCATGGTACCACCCGTGCGGAACTGTTGCGCAGATTCATTTCTACCGGCCTGTCGAAAATCGTGGTCTACGACGGTGATATTGACGATGTTAAAGGCTACATCCATGTCTCCGAGCTGTTTACTCCCGATGTGGAATGGCGCGATTGCCTCAAACCGGTAATATTTACCCCTGAGACCATGCTCGCCAACAAGATGATGCGTCGCCTCCTGGCCGAAAAGAAGTCTATGGCTATAGTTGTGGATGAGTTCGGCGGCACGGCGGGACTCGTCACTCTTGAAGACTTGGTGGAAGAGATATTCGGAGAAATACAGGACGAGCATGACCGTGATAACCTCATTGTACGCAAAGTGGCCCCCGACACTTACGAGTTCTCGGGACGTGCGGAGATTGAAGCCATAAACGAGCAGTTTGAGCTTGACATACGCGAAGACGAAGACTATCAGACCATTGCCGGATATATCCTCCACAATCTCGAGGCACTCCCGGCCCCGGGTGACACATTCGTCATAAACCGCTTCTCCTTTACAATACTTAGAACCACGGGAGCGAAAATAGAACTCGTGCGCCTGAAAGCGCTGCCTTCGCAACCCAAGGAATAGCTCTGTATCTATCTATGAATAAGTTTTTTACATAATTTTGTTGAAAAAAACGTCTGATTAATTTGCTAATCCCCAAAAAAAGAATAACTTTGTAAGTGATTAAGGAGTCTCCGGACTCTGTGTATTCATATAGAAACGAACTTATACCTAATGCTTAAAAAGTCCTTTAAAGAAGACGTAATTGGGATGCAGAACAATCTTATGAACTTTGCATTCAAATTGACTATGGACAAAGACCGCGCATCCGACCTCGTCCAGGACACCACTCTCAAAGCGCTTGACTCGGAGGCTAAATTCGCCGAGAACGTGAACTTCAAGGGGTGGCTCTTCACTATAATGCGCAACATATTCATTAACAATTATCGTCGCACAGTGAGAGAAAGCACGGTACTTGATACCTCTGACTCCATATTCCATGTCTCCGACACACGTCCTGCTCCCGAGACTCCCGACGGAATATACGCTGTCAGCGAGATTTCAGAACTGATTGCCCGAATCCCCGCGGACTTCTCGAAACCTTTCCAGATGCACGTGGCCGGTTACAAATACGAGGAGATAGCTGAAATACTGAACCTTCCGCTCGGTACCGTCAAGAGTCGTATCTTCACCACCCGCACGCAGCTCAAGGCCCTTCTCAAGGACTACCGCTGACATTATGGTTGCCTCACAGGCTTTTTGTCTATGGGTAAAACACTTTTTTAATCGTCGTTGATTGTAGATTGAATTATATGGCCGGAAACGCAAATGTTTTCGGCCTTTTTTATGGTTAAACGCATCTGGATGCCGATGTCGGCGTTTTAAATAGATTGTCTTTTCAAATCGCCTTACGTTTTAGAGATGCTTTGTCCTCTGTTTTTGAGAAATGTCTCAAAAATATTTGAAAAAATATAATGCTGACAATCAACGTATTGTAAAAAAGTTCATAAAATAATCGCGAAAATATTTTGTGGGTTCGGAAAAAGGGCGTAACTTTGCACTCGCAAAACGGGACAGGCCCCAGGGCTTGACCGGG
>URIC01000055.1 GCA_900547755.1 uncultured Bacteroidales bacterium | reverse complement strand
TTTTTAGCCAGTTTAGACTATAAAAAGAGACTGTCCAAACTTGTTAGACAGTCTCATTCAGGGGATTTATTAGCGGATGTTGAACTTGTAGCCTTTGCCGTCGAGGTTCAGGATGTAGATGCCCTTGAGGCCCTCCAGGGATACAGCGCCTTCGGTCACGTCCTTGACTTTCATGCCGAAGAGGTTGTAGATGGCGCCGCGTACGCCCTCGCCGTTTACCGTGAGTACATTGCCTTTGATGCCGAATACGGGAGCGTCGGCGTCAGCCTCGGTGATGCTGATTCCGGATGTGCGGTCATCGATGCAGATGTTGCCCACCTGGATGTAGCTGTAATAGTTTTCGTTCAGCGGAGTGGAAAGCTGTACGCCTACGCAGGCGGTGGTGCCTCCGAGGTCGTCGGGGAGTTCGACTACATACTTCTGGAAAACCATGAGGTTTGTCTCATCGTCGTACACAGGTTCTCTGAGGCCGAAAGTCTTGACCAGTTCCATGCCTTCGACCACATTCCTGGCGCCCGTGTATATGTTGAGCGTCTCGGGGGTGAGGGAACGGATGTCCAGAGTGATGTTGTACTTTTTGCCGGCTTCGAACTTGATGGGGGGAGAAATAATCCAGTCGTCGGCATCCTTGACAAAGGCATCCACGGATGTCGGGGAGATGATATACTCGGCAGTCATTTCGTAGTCGTGGAAGACACTTTGTCCGAGTGTGGTGCCGTAGAGCCAGGTCATGCCGTCGCCGTTATTGTCTACGCTGTTCCATTTGTTGGCCATGGCCGCGGGGTTCTCGAAATTCTCTTCTACGGGGAATTCCTCTACGGGAGGACCGGCGATGAAGTCGGGAGAGACTACGGATGATTCGCCGTAAGCGTTCTTGGCGGTGATGCGGTAGGAGTAGCGCAGGAGGCGACGTCCCAGGTTGTCCTTCAAGGAGCAGGCGGTGATGTCGCTGGCTACTTTCACGTTGTCCGGCAGACGTACCACGTCGTATGTGGTGGTGGAGGGGTCGAATGTGCCGCCGTGTACACCTTCGGTGGGAGCGCTCCATGTCAGAGTGGTGGAGAGGAAGTCGTCGCTGACCTCTACATTGGGGTCGCCTGCCTGTGCGGGAGCGTCAAAACCGATGTAGGCGAAGACGGGAGTCTTGGGACCGTCACCTTTGGTGTTGCTGTAACATACTATGTCGTAGCGGTATTCCTTGCCGGTGGCGGGTATGGCCTTGTCCTCGTACTTCACGACTGTGCCGCCGGCATAGTTTTTATGCTCGTTGAAAATCTTTTCGCCGTTGCGGTATATGTCGTAACCGTCGATGGAGGCCAGCTCGTCGCCGCCGAAAGTAGTGGAGGGAGTCTTGAACTCAATGGTGCAATACTCTCCGTCGACGCTGGATTCGGACTTGAGGTCGGTAGCGAATCCGGGAGCCTCGAATCCGCCGGTGGCGTATGGAATATACATACCGAGGAAGCGTGAGGTGTACCCTATTTCGCCGATTTCCTTGTAGTCGTAGCCCTGCATATCGGCGGAGTAATCCACATTCGGACCTATTCCGGGCAGGGTTATTTCCACGAGCCAGGTGCAGTGCCCGTTGTCGGAATGAGGGTTATCGAGTGTATTGGAAGCCCAGTAGAGCTTGCCGCTGGTGAGGTCGAACTCGAGGGATTGGTTCGCGGCCAGGTAGGCGTAGGGCAGGGTGTAGATGACCTTGGCGGAATTGTCCTTGGTCATGTCTATCTGCAGGAGCTGTCCTTCGTGATTTATGGAGAATACGCGCCCGAAGGCATCTGCGGCAATTACGCCGCCGATATTGTTGGCCTGACGCAGCAGTGTCATGGCGCCGGTTTTACGGTCCACTTCGTAGATGCCGCCGCCCTCGGAGGAGCCGTAGCAGATGGCCAGCAAGCGGTCGTTCTTGCGGTCGTATGTCATGTCGGAGGGCTTGAGGTCGGTGGTCTGATTGGACCATTCGCCTAACTCGGTGACCTGGCCGGTATAGATATTGTACGAAAAGAGGGGCCTCGGCGTGGGCATGGACATGGAGGACTCGTAGAGGTAAGGAGCCGCATAGTAGATGCCGTCGATAGCGGTAGCCGCGTATACGCCTACTCCGCCGCTGAGTTCGTAGATAAGCTCATTGTGTGTGGCGTCGGAGAATGTCTGCTTGGCGAAGCCGTAACATTCCTTAGGGGCATTGGTGAAGCCGCCGGGGTTTGAAAGGAAAAATCCATAGAATGGACGGTTTCCATTTTCTACCGCATTGGCGTAGAGCGGAGCTGCTGCGGCACCGACAAGCATAAGTGCGGTAAGGATATTCTTTTTCATTGTTCTTTAAGTAAATTGTCTGTTTGTTGGATTTATGAGGAGAAGGGGAGAGCTTTTATGGTGGTCGGTCTTGTTGGTTCGGAGAGATGTTTTTTTTACCCGGCTGTGTCAGAACGGAGTCTGACACAGCCGGTATCGGAAGGGTTTATTTCACGAATTTGATTTGCTTGTTGCCGCTTACGGCCATATATACGCCTTGCGGAAGAGTCTCTACGGATACTTCGCCGGCCTCGGCGCTGATGAGGAGCTGGCCGTTGATGTTGTAGATACGTACGGGAGCTGCAGCGGTGACGGCCATGTTCAGGCGGTTGTAGCTGAGGTCTGTGTCTGCCATAGCGGAGTCGACGGCGCTGCCCTTCTCTCGCATCAGACCGCTAATCCATATCACACCTTCGGCATCGGCATCCTTGGCGCTGACTTCGTAGTTGGCAGGAATGGCGGCGTCGGGGAAACCGGACATCAGACAGAATCCCGCTACTTCGTATTTATCCACGGTTTCCTGGTCGAATACCTGTATCTGGAGCTTCACTGTCTGGCCTTCAAGTGCGGTGGTCTCTCTTGAATAGCTGCCGTCGGCGAGCTGGATTACGACGTTGCCCATGGCTGTGGTGCCGGGTACCAGCTGGTTGTTTTCGTCGACAATCCATGCGGAGGAACCGCGAATGGCGTAAACCTTGGCGTTCTCGTCCTCCTTGAACACACCCTTGAAGAGGATGAAGTTCTCGGCTACGTCGCTTTCGGTGAAGGTGTATGTGTCACCGTCAAGCACGATGCCGTCGGCGGCCATTGTCAGTGAGTAGAATTTCTCGAAGTGGTCGAATACATATCCGGTGGCGGGCTCGGCTACGAGCTTCACTGTCTGGCCTTCGCTGACAGTCACATTGGTGTACTTCTGGCCATCGATTTCGATGTATACGTTACCGGATTGGATGTGTTTGACTTCGTCATAAGTCGGGGTAGTCGTGGCCTGGCAGGGTGTCACGACCTTAGTGTCTATCACGGTGCGGCCGTTCACTTCGACCCAGGCAGTGCGCTTTAAGCCTTCCTCGTTGGATATGAGTTCAATGTCGGCGCCGTTTACCTTGACGTATGCGAACTCGCTCTGAGTGTCTTTGCAGAATACCTGTACCCAGTTGCCGGACTTGACTTCGTTGACGCGGTTGTTTTCAAGTTTCTTGACGAAAGTGCCTTCCTTTCCGGTCATCTCCCAGAAGCGTACAAGCAGCTCGTCGCCGTTTGCCACTACAATGGAGTTGCCTTCGGTAGCTTGCATTTCCTTCAGTGTGGCGCTGATGGTGGCGGCGGTCACAGAAGCGGAAGCGATGTATACCTCGTAGCCTTTTTCAGCTTTGGTCACAGTCACGCCTTCGGTGTCGCAGGTCAGGTTCTCCAGGATATAGCCGTCGGCGGCGGTAATCATGAGTGTGGTGTAGGATTTGACTGTCATGGGGTTGGCGAGCTTGACGCTTTGGCCTTCGGAGGTGGCGGCAAGCCAGGACAGGTCGGCGCCCTCGTTGAATGTGAAGGAAAGGGTGGCGTCCACGGGGTTCGGACGGGAAGTAATCTCGATCCAGTCACCCTCGGCTGCCTCTACCATGTAGTGGCCGTTGGAGCTTACGTTTACGTTGTCGCCGTTTACGGATACGGCTACCATCTGGTTGCCTTCCGTAGCGTCTATGGCGAGTGCGTTCTTGATGTCGGCGAAGGCGAACTCATTCTTGCCGTTGTTGAGCTGGAGCGCTTCGCCGCGTCCGCCTTCCTGGGTGACGCTTACGCGCTGTGCGTTGTCCACGTTGATTACGACACCGTTTACGTTGCGTGTGCCGTAAATCTGGTACTTGGCGGGGTTGGTCTTGTCTGCGCCGGCTACGATGCGGAAGTTGTCAAGCATATTGGTGTAGCCGCCGTTGGAGCTCATGATATAGGAAAGGGTGGAGCCGGGACGGGCCTTTACGACCACTGTCTCGCCCAGGTTGCCCTCGAAGTCGGCGCTCATGCCGGAGAGGGGCACCGATGTGCCGTCGGCCTTGGTGAAGAAGTATGCGTCCAGGGGAGCGTTGCCCTCCGGAGCCTCGATGGACACTGTGGTGGGGGCGCCCTTGGTGGTCACTGTGAATTCGTCGCCGTTTTCGACTACGAATACCCAGCCGTTGCTGCCGCCCCAGCCTGTCGCTATCTGAGGTTCGCCGTTTTTGAGCACTTGCAGGATTTCCGCACCTTCGGCAGGTATGAATTCAAGGGGATTCTGTGAATCCACAATCACGAAATTGGTCTTGACGTTATCGTAGACGGTGAGATATTCCCATTCGCCTTCGCGCTGGTTCTCAAGGAAGCAGCTTAAGTTGGGAGCATAGTCCACAGTGAGGGAGAATTTAATTGCGGAGGCGTCGAGTTCCATATTGACCTGTACGCGATAGTAATCGGGCACGTTGTTGTCGAACACGTAGGAGCCGTCTTCCTGCACCGAGCCGTTGAGGGTCACCGAGGAGTTGGGCACGGAGCAGCCGGTGATTTTGTACGCCTTGTCGGGAGTGATTTTCACCTTGGCGTTTTCGGGTATGAGCATATAGCCCATGGAGCCTTTTTCGGGAGTCACCCACTCGGAATCCTTATCGTAGGTCACTGTGAAGGGCTTGCCGCTGATGCCTTCGCCGGAAGCGAAGAAATCCATGGTTATGTCCTTGGCCACTGTGCCGCCCTGGCCTTCGCCGGTGGTCACAATGTCAATCTTGATACCTGCGGTGTAGAATCTTACAGTGTAAGAGCCGTCGCCGCCAGGGTTAATGGTTTCGCTCTCGTTTTTAGTCACACTGACTATCTCGGCGCCGGGGTTGGCTTTGATTATCAGCGGGCTGTCCGCTCCGTCATCAAGGTCAAGTTTGTTCATGCCGTCTGTGAGCTGGAGTGTTTCTCCGTAGCCGTAATTTGTCTGGACTGTCACATTGGCGGCCTTGTCAACGTTGATAATAACGCTGGTAGTGGCCTTCGCCGTGAACATTCCTACAAAGACTGCCAGAAACATAAGTAGCAAATTCTTTCTCATAATTGTAGGATTTTGGTTGTTATGTTTTTGATGAAAAGTTATGTATTGTCAGATGCGTACCTTTACGGTCCGGTTCGGAGTCCTTACCACATAAATGCCGGAGGGGAGAGCCTCGGGGACGACTTTGCGGCCGGTGATGTCAAAGACCATGGAGCCTTCGGGGACTATGACGGAGTTGCCGATGACGCGGATGTCGGTGGTGTCGGAGGCTACGGCGTCAATGCCGGTAGTGTCGCTGAAGTCGAAAGTGATGACACCGTCCTGGTCTTCCCTAATGTTGGAAATGACCCACTTCACAGGTTCGCCGGAGGAGTACCAGAAGGCAGCCGGGCGGGTCTCGGCGGAGAGAGAAGTGTTGGCCATCGTGCCGGGGAAGGGGTCGCCGGCCTCGTCTGTCAGGGTGGACTGCCAGATGTTGTCGGCCGCCACTATGCGTACATGCTCGTAGCCGGCCGAGGCCGCGTTAACAGTGTTGCGGTTCCAGTGGCGCTTGTCGTAGTGGCAATAGGAGATTACCAGTCCGTGGCCCGGAATACCTTTGTCCCAGCCTTGCTGCTGACGGTTCTCCAGGGTGTAATACTCATCGGGGTTGTCCGGATTGACTATGAACGCGGCGTCGTGAGTGGAGTTGAAGGGGCGCAGCCGCACATCTTTGCGGGGAGCGTCAAGCACTACGGGGTCGAGCCAGCCCAATGTGTATTTGTCCATCGCGGTGTAGCCCGAGGGCGTCACCTGCTTGTCGTTGTATGTGCCTATGTCCATGATGTCGTAGTGGCACATGCCGTGACCGCCCTGGTTGGAGGTGTCGTATATGTCTGCCAGGCCGAGAATGTGGCTGAACTCGTGGCAGATGGTGCCTACGCCGTCCATCTCTGTGCCGGAGCCTCCCTTGAGTTCGCAGGAGCAGGCCGCGACACCCAGATTCAGACCGTCGAAATAGTCGAACACATAGTTCGACAAATCCTGCATGGCCGGCCATACGGACTCGAAAGGACCGCCCTGAGCTTCGCCGTGGCCGGCGAAGATGACGAACAGGAAGTCTATGAAGCCGTCCTCGTTCAGGTCATACTTGGAGAAGTCGAGACCCTGCTCGTCGGCCACGAGGCAGGCGTCGCGGAACTGATTCACCAGGCCGCCGTCGCTCATGCCGTAGTAAGCGCGGTTCTCGGGGAGGGTAAGCGGACCCACCACATCGAAGTGCGGGGTGAACTTGCCGTCGCTCTGAGAGACGAAGTAGTCATAGACTGAGCCGTAAGTGGCTTCGCTGACGTAATTCGGCTGGTTGCACTTCTGTTCGTAGTACTCCTTGGTGGACTGAGGGGTGAGTTTCACGTCCTGATACTCCACCAGGAGGATAAGGCCGGTCACTGTGCCGGTAGTGGGGAATTTGGAGGGTATCACGTTGGGAGCCACACGTTCCGCCCCGGAAGCGGCGGCTGTCTGTCGGCTCATAGCATCCATGACGGCCCGGCGTACCGGCTGCGGTGTGGGAGTGCCGGTTATGGTGCCTCGGGCCTGCAGTTCGCCGTTGTCGGCTATCACTGCGGGGCGCAGAGTGCCCGCATCGTCGCGCAGCAGGATTTCTCCGGCGGCTGTCTCGTAATAGTGGAAATGCTCATCGCCTTTTATGGTGGCTTCTACCACACTCCCGTCCGGCTGGACGAGTTTCATGAGTCCGGGCATCGCCGGCACCGCCAGAGCCATGGCCGAACCTGCGAGAAGGCAACCCAGTAAGTAAGTGAATCTTTTCATGTTGTTTATGAATGGTAGGTTAAAGAATCATTGGACGCTATGCCTCGGCACAAGCCTCGGCAAGCGGATTATCAATTAATCTTGTCGCAAAGTTAAAGCAGACAAAAAGATTAAAACATTGACATAGTTTAATAAATTGGGAAAAGACTCTCCGAAATGTGATTTTTTTATTGTCCGAAGGCTATTTATTGGTTTTTTCTTTGCGCAGGATACTCGCCTTGACACGGCACAGATACTCGGGAGTCACCCCTAAATAGGAGGCGAGAACACATTGGGATACGCCTTTTACTATGGCCGGGCGCGTCTTGAGCATATGCAGGTAGCGTTGTTTGGCGTTGCCGTTATGCACGGTACTCTCACGGTCTTCCTCCAGGTATTGCTCATACCAGGCATAGTGCAAGGCCCAGACGGCAAATGCGTGGTTGCTGTCGGTAAGGGCTATGTAGTCCTCGCGGGGTATACGGAGAATGACGCTGGGACAGCACGCTTCTATCTGATAGTAGGATGGCAGTTTCTTGTAGAATGAGAATCGGGAATTGAAGATGGTGCCGGGCAGACCGAAGCAGAATGTGCGCTCATGGTCGCCGTTGAAGTCTACGCCGCGCAATATGCCCTCTTTCACTATATAGACGTCGGGCTTGACTTCTCCGGGGCTTATCAGCACCTCGCCTTTCTTCAATGTGACAACGGAGGCAAGCGCGAAAAGGGCATCCCATTCCTCGCTGCTCAGGACGCGGTCACATTCTTTATTCAGCAATTCTTTAAGTCTTTCCATGTCGATATAGGCATCGGGCCAGTTATGTGAACGGAGAAAGTAGTTATATCATTTGGTTAGCTCGTCTCGAATGTCATCGGTTCTGATAAACTAATTGCGCCGTTTTTGCAGTCTATTGATATAAGTACGCAAAGTTAATCGAAATATTCCGAATTTGCAAATTTATTTGGAACAAATCGCATTATAAAAATAAAAATAACCGAAAAAACGTTATCGGAAGCGTTGCACGTAATGTGCAGGCAGATGGACAGTCGGAATATATGCGGAGGCTCCACACTGTCGTGTCGGTACAGTGTGGAGCCTCTGCGTCGTGTGGGGGTCGGCAGCCGCAGGCCGCTACGCGGGGCCTTTGCGGAGGATTATTCAGTCGGAATCCGAGGACAGTGCGGCAAGCATCTCGGCGGGTGTCAGGCCGCTTACGGGGTGATGCCAGCCGGGAGCTATCTCGTTCAGGGGTTCAAGGAAGAAACGGCGGTTTTCCAGTCCGGGGTGCGGCAACTTCAGTGCGGGAGTATCCACTACACAGTCGTCTACGGCTATGAGGTCTATGTCGATGACCCGGTCGGCGTATTCTCCTTTGGGCGTGCGGTGCGAATCCGGGCAGATGGAGCGTTCCATCTCCTGGAGAGTCTCCAGTAATTCCTGCGGCTGCATATCTGTCTGGAACATTATGCAGACATTCAGGAATTTGTGCGGACTCTCGAAGCCGAAAGGCTCGGTCTCCACAGTGTGGCTCATCTCCAGATTGCCGAATCTGTTCATCACGGCAGCCATGGCCCGGCTCAGGTTTAGGCGCCGGTTGCCAAGGTTGCTGCCTATGTTGATAATGGCGTACATATCAGGGATTCACGGTTTAGAGGGTCTTCTTGACGGCCACTTCCTCGTAAGCCTCAATCATGTCGCCCACCTCGATATTGTTGTAGTTCTGTATGGAGAGACCACATTCGAATCCGGAAACCACCTCTTTGGCATCGTCCTTGAAGCGTTTGAGGCTGCCGAGTTCGCCGGAGTAGATTACTATGCCGTCGCGTATGACACGTACCTTGGAGGAACGTTTCACCTTGCCGTCGCGTACGATGGCGCCGGCGATTGTGCCCACCTTCGAGATGTGGAATGTCTGGAGGATTTCGGCGGTGCCGGTAATCTCTTCGCGTATCTCGGGCGAAAGCATACCTTCCATGGCATCCTTTACCTCTTCTATGGCCTTGTAGATCACGGAGTATAGACGGATTTCCACGCCCTCCTTCTCGGCTTCGCGCCGGGCGTTGGCGGAGGGACGTACCTGGAAGCCGATGATGATTGCGTCGGAGGCGGCGGCCAGGGTGACGTCGCTCTCGGAGATGGCGCCCACGCCCTTGTGTAGGACATTGACCTGCACCTCAGGTGTGGAGAGCTTGATGAGGGAGTCGGAGAGCGCCTCGATGGAGCCGTCCACGTCGCCCTTGACGATAAGGTTGAGCTCGTGGAAGTCGCCCAGGGCTTTGCGGCGGGCCAGCTCGCTGAGGCCGAGGCGCTTCTGGGTACGGTTGGCCAGTTCGCGCTGCAGTTGCTCACGCTTGTTGGCGATTTCGCGGGCTTCCTGCTCGGAGTCAAGCACATTGAATGTGTCGCCGGCAGTGGGGGCGCCGTTCAGACCGAGTACCAGCACCGGGGTGGCCGGGCCGGCTTCCTTGACGCGCTGATTGCGCTCGTTGAACATGGCCTTGATTTTGCCGTAGTGCGTACCGGCCAGGATTACGTCTCCCACATGCAGGGTGCCGTTCTGCACCAGCACGGTGGCTACGTAGCCTCGGCCCTTGTCCAGGGAGGACTCGATAATCGAGCCTATGGCGTTGCGGTCGGGGTTGGCCTTCAGGTCGAGCATCTCAGCCTCGAGCAGAACTTTGTCCATAAGCTCCTCTACGCCGATACCCTTCTTGGCGGATATGTCCTGGCTCTGGTATTTGCCGCCCCAGTCCTCCACCAGATAGTTCATGGCGGAGAGTTGCTCCTTAATCTTGTCGGGGTTAGCGGCGGGCTTGTCTATCTTGTTGATGGCGAAGACGATGGGCACACCGGCGGCAGAGGCATGATTGATAGCCTCCACGGTCTGTGGCATGACGTCGTCGTCGGCGGCTACGATAATTATAGCGAGGTCCGTGACCTTGGCGCCTCGGGCACGCATGGCGGTGAAGGCCTCGTGTCCCGGAGTGTCGAGGAATGTGATGTGACGGCCGTCGGAAAGGGTGACGTTGTATGCGCCTATGTGTTGTGTGATACCGCCGGCCTCGCCTGCGATGACGTTGGCCTTGCGGATGTAGTCCAGCAGCGATGTCTTGCCGTGGTCCACATGTCCCATGACCGTGACAATGGGAGGACGGGGCACGAGGTCTTCTTCTTTGTCTTCCTCCACGGTGATGGCCTCGCTCACTTCGGCGCTGACATATTCGGTGGAGAAACCGAACTCCTCGGCCACGATATTGATGGTCTCCGCATCAAGTCGCTGGTTGATGCTGACCATAAGGCCGAGGCTCATGCAGGTGCCGATGACCTTTGTGACGGGGACTTCCATAAGGTTGGCGAGGTCGTTGGCGGTCACGAACTCGGTAATCTTTATTACCTTGCTTTCGGCTGCTTCGCGTTCAGCCTGTGCCTGTTCGCGGGAATGGGCCTCTTCGCGTTTTTCCTTACGCCACTTG
>URIC01000054.1 GCA_900547755.1 uncultured Bacteroidales bacterium | reverse complement strand
TAGCCAGTTTAGACTATAAAAAGAGACTGTCCAAACTTGTTAGACAGTCTCTTATTATAATTTGAGAAACAGGTTTCAGACATACATATCGTCATCCTCTATGCCTCGCAACATGTGCAGCTCCGTGCAACCCATAGTTTCGAGGTTGGTAAGGTTGTAGTTGCCGGAGACATTGATATATCTCAGCATGTTGTCAAAGCTGACATCTACGGTAAGGAGCTGATTGTTAGCAAGATTGACGCGCTGCAGGAAGTACTGGTTGGAGAGGTTCACATAAGTGAGGTCATTCCAGCTCAGGTCCACGAATGCAAGTTTGGGACATCCGTCTACAGAGAATGTCGTAAGGTCATTGAAAGAGGCGTCCACATCATTTATATTCGGGCAATTCTTAACAGTAAACCCTTCCAGCTTATTGCTGGAAATCATAATTGTGAACAGATTCGGGAGGTCCTGGATATAGAAGTTCTTGAAACGGTTGTTGTCAAGATTAAGATTCTCCAGACTTACAAGGCCCGCGAAAGTCACATCTGCCAGGATATTGTTAGCCGCGTATACATTCTTAAGATTCGGACAATTGTTGAGTATGAGAACCTGCATGTGATTGTTGTTGCAGCTAAGAGTCTTAAGATTAGCTGAATTGCTGACATTCAGTTCAATCAGCGCATTGGCCGAAACATTAAGACGAGTAAGCAGCGGAGTGCCTGAAATGTTCAGTGTGGACAGAGAGTTCTTGTATAGACGTAAATCCTGTAGCTGCGGACATCCGGAGACATCAATGGAAGTGAGCCGGTTGTTACCTGCGTTCAGGTAATTCAACGACGGAGTATTGTCAACCTTCACAGAAGACAGCCTATTACGGGAAACATTCACTTTCTGGAGATTAGTGAATCCTGAGAGGTCCAGCTCACCGGCCAAGTTCTTGCCAGCCCAGTTGATTTCAGCAATCTGACCCTTTTCAATCTTGATTCCCTCCCAGCTTCCGGGATTGTTCAAATCACTTATTTTAAGTGCCTGTGCATTTGTCGCAGCCGCCACAGCAGGCTGGTTCAGGAAAGCCTGAAGCGCACGCAGTTCCGATTTATTGATTTTCTGCGCAAAGACCGATGCCACACTCAGCAGGCATACACTCAGTAATAATAGTTGCTTTTTCATAGTTTTATAGTATAAAGTATTGTTCTAATCTTTATTTTAACTATATAACATCTATAATATAAATAGGTTCAACGATTGGGGTTGAACCATTCAATAATATATTTGTTGAAAAGATATGAATCTATGTGACATAACAGGTACATTGGCCGAAACAATCGCTGTGGTGCTTATAATATTGTGCATCTCAGTAATAATTGTTTTCCTGCACTGCGGGTCAGAGTACCTTCAGAAAAATAAACACAAAACTCTGAGTTCTCATCAAGAGGCAGACCGATTGCGGGAAGAGTCTGAAAAGACATTCGGCATTACGCGCCATTCAATATTCTATGAATTCATTTTCAGAAAAAATTAGCAGACCGTATACGGTCTGCTAATTTTTTATTCTATATAGAACCAGAACAATTATCGAAGGTCTATCAGTTTTACTCCCGGATATGCCTTGGAATTATATTTAAAAGTAGAACCGGGAAAAGATACTCCGGTTTTAACATTCGATATTATGACAATACTCTTCCCTCCGTTACGGTCTGTAATATCCACACGCACTGGCATATAGTTGGAAGAACGTATGCAAAGGGTAGCGGACTTGACCCAGTTTTGTCGGTTCTTGGGTGTCAATTTCACATTATAAGTTCCTTTTACCGTTCCCTTTACTACCCTGGCTGTATATTCGCTTTTATAGCCGGACACCAACAGGTAGGGATTGATTGCTGCCACTTCCGCCACAGTAGGTGCAGTAAGAGACACTTCTTTCTCAGAAGGGTTGAGCGTCCAAAGGGAAGTGCCGTCATACCAAATGGAACGCTCTGAAGAACGAAGTGTGAACTGCTTGCCTTTAACACAGATAGTACCCTTTTCAGTAAATCTTCCGGATTTCAATGTGTACGAGGCCTTGAGTCCGCCGCTCTTAAGCAGAACCGACGCAGACTTTTGAAGTATCTCGGCTCCGGTAAGCGTTTTGGCGGCGAAGGCGCTGAAAGAGAAAGCCGATATAATCAGTATTAACGATATTATTTTCTTCATTGTCAGAAAGTTAAATCAATTCAAAATAAAGATGATTTTTACTGGTTGGCTCTGAGTATGGCCTCAAAAGTTATGGAATCCACAAGTACCTGGCGGGGTTTGCCGCCTGTCGAGGGGCCGACTATTCCTGCGGCTTCAAGCTGGTCCATAATCTTGCCGGCACGGTTATAACCGATAGAGAACCGACGTTGTAAGGATGAGGTGGATGCGGTATTGCTGGTCACCACCAGGCGGCCACAATCCTCAAACAAGGGATCCCGGTCTCCGAAAGCGGGGTCATCGTTTCCGGCATTACCCATAGCAAGCGGCTCCGGCAGCAAGTATGCGTGACCGAAGCTGACCTGATTCTTTATATGCTGACAAATAGCCCTTACTTCAGGAGTATCGATAAAAGCGCACTGCACTCGTTCCGTCTTGGAATTGTTGGACACAAGCATATCTCCCCGTCCCACCAGATGCTCCGCGCCTGGTGCGTCGAGCACTACCCGGGAATCGATGTTTGTAGCTACCTTGAATGCCATACGGGCCGGGAAGTTAGCGCGTATCAGACCGGTAATCACATTGGCGCTGGGACGCTGTGTGGTAAGTATGACATGAATTCCGATAGCGCGAGCCTTCTGCGCCAAACGGGCAATAGGTGTCTCCACCTCCTTTCCTACCTGCATAATCAGGTCTGCGAACTCATCCACAATCACCACTATATAGGGCATAAAGCGATGGCCTTTATTGGGATTCAGATGTCGGGCCACAAATTTGGCATTATACTCTTTTATGTTCCTGCACTCCGCCAACTTCAGCAACTCGTAACGGGCCTCCATCTCCAGACATAGGCTTGAAAGAGTGGCGGCTACTTTATCCGGACTCGTGACAACGGCCTCTTCTTCATCAGGCAGCTTTGCCAGATAATGATTCTCGAGAGCCTGATAAAGACTGAATTCCACCATTTTGGGGTCTACAAGCACAAACTTCAGCTCTGCCGGATGTTTACAGTAGAGCAAAGACGCAATCATCGCATTCAGACCCACAGACTTACCCATACCGGTAGCACCGGCCACGAGCAGGTGGGGCATCTTGGCCAAATCGGATATATACACATGGTTATCGATAGTGGAACCTATGGCAATCGGCAAATCATATTTTGTCTCCTGATAAGCGCGTGAAGTGATGATTGTCCGCATGGAGACCGTCTGCGGGTCCTTGTTGGCCACTTCGATTCCCACAGTACCTTTTCCGGGAATAGGCGCGATAATGCGGACACCTCCGTTGGCGGCAAGGCTGAGAGCGATGTCATCTCCGAGACTACGGATACGGGCTATCTTCACGCCCTTGTCAGGACGTATCTCGTATAGAGTGACAGTCGGGCCGACAGTAGCCTTGATGTCTGTAATCTCAATGCCGAAATCGGCAAGAGTACTTCTGATACGCTCCTGATTTTCAATCTGCTCGTCCTGGTCTATGCTGACGCGGGACTGAGACTCGTTAAGCAGATTATATGGAGGGAACTTATAGTGGGAAAGCTCGGCAGTAGGGTCAAACACATCGGGGACGTCATCGTCAGACACAGCTTTGCCTATCTCATTGGTTGTAACGGTCATAACCCCGGAAGTGGTCTCGATATGGACATCGCTGTCAGGCTCCTCCTCTGAAAGCACTACCTTGTCCAGCGGGTCCTCGTCCGGCAACAAAGCCTCCTCCAGGGCTTCGTCTCCCACCCCTGACACAGACTCCTGGCTCTCGGGAGCATCTTCGTTCTCGGGGTTGACCTGATTGTCAAAAGTCAGGTCAGGCGTATCGGTATGTTCCATGACATCGGGTTGCGGCTCATTGAGTCTCTCTTCCTCAAGAGCCTGTAGCTCGGCTATTTTGCGCTCCAGCTCTTCCTTCCTGCGCTGTTCCTCTTCCTGCGCCTCGCGCGCCTCGCGACGGCGCTGTGCCAGACGCCGGAAGTATTTATATATATCATACAGGCATATCACAAAAAACACCACCAGCAAAAGAAGGGAAAGCATGGCTGCTCCCAACCATCCGATATAGTGGATTATGCGCTCGTTAATCAGATATCCGTGTACACCGCCCCAGTAAAAACTGGAATCCAAGGCTATGGTGAGAAGACCGATAATCAAGGAGGTGGTGATAAGCGCCACCAGGCACTTGATGGTGAAATTTACTGTCTTGAAGCGCAACACGCCGAAACTCTTCAAGGCAAGAGCCACAAGCCACACAATAATCACACCGGAAGCCAGGCCAAAAGACTGATTGATTAGCAATTCAGATAATCGCGCACCCCCCTCGCCGGCAGGATTATCGATCTGTGCGGCTGTACCCGAGGCCACATTCTGCACTTCGCTTTGGTCATGAAAGCCGGACGTAATATAAGAAATGAAAGCAATGGTGAGGTAAGCGCCAAGGAGCAATGCAGCTATGCCGAATACGGCACGTGTGCGTCCGTCGGTGAAGAAAGAAACCATCCTCTCTGAAAACGATGGCCCCTGAGCCTTCGGTTTCCGCCTGGGCTTTCCTCCACCTCCTCTTCGGCTGCCGCCTTTTTTCTTACCTGTAGCCGACACCTGCCGTCCTCCCTTTGTGCGGGAGGAAGAGGCAGAGCCTGATGCGGTTTCATTTAGATTTTCGTATGTAAGTGTTTCCTCACCCTCATAGACACCTTCTATTTCGGGGTTAAATGTATCGTATTTTGCCATTTGTATGCTTTGTAGAAACTCAATTCGCTTAAGGCGGAGAATATGGGTAATTGTAATGCAAAGATAGCTAATTTCCGGCAAAGAAACATCCCTTTCCGGACATATTTTTTGTGCCTTCCTATTTTTTCCAGAAAGTGCCTGTAAAGAGCAATAAAACAGTGTAGAGTTCAAGACGCCCGGTGAGCATTACCAACGACAATGTCCATTTGGCTGACTCGGGGAAAGCGCTGTATTGGGTGGGAATACCTTCCAGACTGACTGACATCCCGGTATTCGATATAGCCTCCAAAGCGGAGAAGTATGCCTGCTGCATAGGAATCCCCATAAAAATAAGCAATGTACCTGCCACACCGATAACGATAAAGTAAATGACCAGGAACATAACGGCCTTTTCAATCAGCACACCGTCCGTACCCTTGCCGTTCATACGGACCGTAAGCACCGCATTCGGGTGCATCATACGGTAAAACTCATTTCTTATGTTTTTGAAGCATATAATCATACGGTCCAGCTTCGCTCCGCCACAAGTGCTTCCGGCGCAGGCCCCCACGAACATCATCACCGCCAAAAGCGACAACGCCGGCCCACCCCACAGGGCGAAGTCCGGTTCTGTAAGTCCGGTGGAGGAAATGATGGAGACGGATTGGAAGAAGGGGTCGAGTAGCAGGTCATCCGCCGTGTCTCCGGCATGGTTTATATAAATGGACACGCTCATAACCAAGGTGGTAAGCACTACAAATCCTATATACCACTTGAAAGTAGTGTTCACTTTCAGAGCGTCAAAGCGCCCTGTCACCGTCTGAAACAGCAGACCGAAGTTCACGCCTCCTATGAACATGAACAAGGCTATGACAATTTTTATATAAGCGCTGTCCCATGCTCCTATTCCCGCATTTGAGGTAGCGTTTCCTCCTGTCGAAACAGTGGTCATGCCGTAACAGACAGCATCGAATATGTCCATGTCAGAAAAAGACAGCAGAAGTATAGCCATACCGGTAAGACAGAAATACACTCCCCACATTCCCTTGGCCGTGGAGCTGACACGAGGACGCAGTTTACTGCGGTTTATACCGCTCACCTCGGCATTGAAAAGCTGCATACCGCCCTGATAGTTAAGCATGGGGATTACCGCCAAGGTGAAGAGAATTATTCCCACGCCTCCTATCCATTGCATGACACAGCGCCATATAATTATGTAGTGCGGCATGCCGTCAAGGGTAGGCATCACCGAGAGGCCGGTAGTGGTGAAGCCGCTCATAGTCTCAAAAAAAGCATCTGTGAATCCCATCTTCGTCGACCCTAAAATGAAGGGCAGCATACCGAAAAGCGAGAATATGACCCACACCATGGCCGTGAGCAGAATAGCCTCGCGCTTGCCCATGTCGCGGCTACGCGGACGCAAGCTCATCATGGCTAAGCCGGAAAAAGCTGTAACTATCGAGGAGGTTATGGTGGGAAGCACCGGTTCTTTGTAGCAGATGGCGGTGATTAGCGGTACCAGCATGAATGCGGATTCCACAAGCAGAAGCCAACCTATGATACGCAGAAGCATCACCAGATTTATAAAACCCTTATGTCTGAAATACCCGACCATCCGAGACTCTAT
This sequence comes from uncultured Bacteroidales bacterium, assembly GCA_900547755.1. Taxonomy (GTDB): domain Bacteria; phylum Bacteroidota; class Bacteroidia; order Bacteroidales; family Muribaculaceae; genus Lepagella. Next base: position 4,118 of record URIC01000054.1, on the reverse strand, counting down.
ATCTAAATCGTTAATTGAACCAGTGTTCAATCTTGTGTATGGTTCCCGTCAGGCAGAAAACCACTACTCCGTCACCGGGAGAAATGTGAGTGGAGCCTGTAACGAGGGAACACTCTCCGTTATGGATTACAGCCGCGAGGGTCATGCCATACGGCAGATGCAGGTCTCTGATTGCCGCACGGGTTATCTTGGCGCGTTTCTTCACCGTAAGCTCGGCCACTTCGGCGTCCGCCAGCGCAAAAGTCTTGGAATTATGTTCGTCGGCATCCAGCAACAGCTTGAAGATACGTGACGACGCTATCAGTTTTTTATTAATCGTAGTGCCTATGTTCAGATTGTCTGCCTGACCTATGAACTGAAGATTCTCCACATCGGCCACAGTCTTTGGTATGCCGAACTCCTTGGCCGTCATACAGGCCAGGATATTAGTCTCCGAAGAGTCTGACAGAGCCATGAAAGCATCGTAATTCTCAATGTTGTTGTCCTTCAGTACGTCGATATCCCTGGCATCCGCGTTCTCTATCGCGCAGTCGGGCAGGCGTGTCGCCAGTCTCTCGCATACAGCCCGGTTGCTTTCAATAATCTTGATGTCATAGCGTCCGTGGCTTTCCAGGGCGAAGCGCATGGCTATGCGCGTCCCCCCCATAATCATGACGCTCCTTATCTGAATGCTCTTTTTCCCGCACAGCTCTCGGATTTTGTCTGCATCATGCTCAAAAGTCACGAAAAAAGCTACGTCACCGCTCAGCAGGCAGTCATCTCCGTTAGGAATGATAGTCTCGTGATTGCGCTTGATTGCCGCTATATGGAATGAGTGGTCCGCTACCGGAAGATTCTTGAGCTGATGGTTTACCAGCGGGGTGTTGTCCCTGAGTTTCACGCCAATCAGCAGCAGTTTGCCATGACACAATTCCGCCCAATGCCTTGCCCAGTTATGCTCGAGGGCGGTGATTATTTCCTGGGCTGCAAGATGCTCCGGGTAAATCAGACGGTCAACGCCGATATTGCGGAGTATCTCGCTATTGCCCTTTTCCAGGAACTCAAAATTGTCAATACGGGCCACTGTGCATCTTACGCCCATCTGCTTGGCTATGACGCACGAAGTTATATTCTGGGTCTCGTAAGGAGTCACTGCTATAAACAGGTCCGCGCCATTCACGCCCAAATCCTTCATCGTGCGGAATGAAGAAGTGGACCCGGTATAGGTCATCAGGTTGTAATTGCTGTCTATAAGGTTCAATCTCTGCTGGTCAGGGTCTATAAGGACTATGTCCTGGTCCTCCTTGGAAAGCATCTTTGCAAGATGGCTTCCGACCTCTCCGGCTCCTGCGATAAAGATTTTCATGGAATCCCTGTTTTATGCGTCTTTAGGACCTTTTTTGGAAATGCCTGCGGCGAGTTCGCGCACGGCGCCCGCTATTCCCTGCACGTCGTAACCGCATGAATGACGCAGCTGCGCCACAGAGCCATGGTGTACCCACTGCTCCGCGGGAACTCCGAGTTTACGCACAGGAATAGAAATGCCTCGGCCTGCCAGCCATTCCACCACGGCACTGCCAAGTCCCCCCTTGACGGAAGCGTCCTCCACGGTCACGATAGCCGAATACTCGCGGGCCACTTGCTCAAGGAGAGCCGTATCTATCGGTTTAAGCCAAATCATGTCGAAATGAGCGGCCTCCACACCTTCTGAAGCGAGCTGTGCCACAGCCTGCCGCACGTCATTGCCTGCCGGCCCTATGCTGAGGATGGCGACACCCCCCTTATGCCGGGGTTCGCTTAAGGCACGTCCGCGCCCTGTCTCTATACGGGTAAAGGGAGTCTTCCACTCCACATTTACCGCCTCTCCGCGAGGATAACGTATTGCGAGAGGGCCGTCATAGCTCAAAGAGGAGTACATCAGTGAGCGTAGTGTCCCCTCATCCATAGGAGAGGCTAATGCGAGGCCGGGTATCACAGACAGATAAGCCATATCGAACAGACCGTGATGTGTGACGCCGTCATCACCGACGACACCGGCTCTGTCTATACAGAAAGTCACCGGCAGATGCTGTATCGCCACATCATGGATTATATTGTCGTAAGCTCTTTGTAGGAAAGATGAATAAATGGCCACAAACGGACGTTTCCCGGCAGCTGCCAGCCCCCCGGCAAACGTCACGGCGTGTCCTTCGGAGATGCCCACATCGAAAGTGCGGGCCGGATACCTGTCCAGCATCAGGTTCATGGATGTGCCACTCGGCATGGCGGCAGTGATTCCCACTACCCTGTCGTCCGTTTCAGCCAATTCCACAAGGGAACGGCCGAACACCTCCTGCCACTTCAGGGGCTTGGGACCGGACGAACCTTTTTTGCGCTCACCGGTATCAGGGTCGAACTTGCCGGGAGCATGCCATGTGGTGGGGTCGATTTCCGCCGGCTCATACCCTTTTCCTTTGACTGTACATATATGCAGCAGACGCGGCCCCTCCATATCCTTGATTTCAGAAAGGACCCTTACGAGATTCACCACATCGTGCCCGTCAATAGGCCCGAAATATCTGATATTCAAGCCCTCGAATATATTCTGACGTCTGGAGACAAGACTCTTCACCGAGTTGGCGAAACGGATGATGCGTCCCCTGCCCTTCTCGCTGATGATGCGGTGTCGCTTCATGAACCGATAGGCCCGATAGCGCATACGGTTATACCCTGCCGATGTGGTTATCTTGGAGAGATAACGATGAAGCGCCCCGACATTGTTGTCAATGGACATGTCGTTGTCATTCAGGATTATCAGCAGGTTGTTGTCGTTGTTGGAGGCATTGTTCAGGCCCTCGAAGGCGAGGCCGCCGGAAATAGAGGCATCTCCTATTACAGCCACTGTGCGACGTGTGCCCTTATCCTTGTCAAGGCTGTCGGCAATGGCCATACCTAAAGCGGCGGAAATGGAATTGGAGGCATGTCCGGCAGTGAAAGTGTCATACTCGCTCTCTGACGGAGAAGGGAATCCGCTCAGTCCGCCCATCTTGCGCAAAGTGTCGAAACGGTCCTTGCGCCCTGTAAGCAATTTGTGGGAATAGGCCTGGTGTCCCACGTCCCAGACAATACGGTCCGACGGGGTATTGTACACATAATGCAAGGCTACCGTAAGTTCAACCGCACCCATCGAGGATGCGAAATGACCCGGGTTGGTGCTGAGCGTATGTATAATCCGTTCCCTGAGTTCAGCGCATACCTGCGGCAACTGGGCCACACTAAGTTTGCGCAGGTCCATGGGCAACGAGATGCCGTCCAGCAAGGGGGTCATATCAGTCTTCTTATTGTCTGACAAAGTCTTTTCAGTCTTCATCCGCTTCAATTATTAGTGCCGTTCCAGCGCTTCCACAGAGGAATAAGAATAAACGCACCGGCAAGCAAAGCCACCAGAATATTGTAAAGAGTAATTCCGCTCAGGTCCAGCAACAGATAAGAGAGTCCGAGCCAAAGCAGAGTCAAAAAGACAAAAGCTATTTTACGAGGTGTGCTCATATAAAACGCAAAGTTAGCGGAAATTTACAAAAGGAACAAATTATAGGTGCGCGGTAGCCCAGAGATGGGGCAAGACCCACCGCATAAATTCCCGCTCTATAATACTTTTACACTCAATATGAGCGGTGTTAGATAAAAATTTGCTAAATTTGCATAAAATATTATGTTAATGAAGATTGAACAGACACTCTCGAAACTCGGTGACGAATTTGAATATTTCAGAATCAGAGGCTATTCCTTAAACTTCAAAATCTGAAAGGAGGTCTCGATGAGCGACAGACACACATTCCGGGCTTATTGGCACGATTATAATAGAGGTATATATTTTGTGACAATTTGCACGCACCAAAAACAGCATGTTTTTGGCGATATTTCAAATGGTCACATCAATTATTCCATTATCGGAAAAATCGTCCTTAAATGCTTACATTCTATTCCAAAACACAATAAGGATGTTGAGCTGTGGAATTATATAATTATGCCCAATCATATTCACATGGTGCTTGCAGTAGGGGCGCAATATTTTGCGCCCGCCACTGACGCCGCGCCAAACACCGGATGTTTGAAACCGCCAAGTCACGGTGAGCCCTGCGCTGACAATCATTTTAACT
>URIC01000053.1 GCA_900547755.1 uncultured Bacteroidales bacterium | reverse complement strand
ATTCAGGAAATTATTTCTCCATAATCTCGTTCATACGATTCGCTGAATAGTTACGGGCACGAAGAAGGTATAGTTCAGGGCCCGTCCGCACGTTTAACAGGATTTAACTATTTTTTTGTGGCTCAGACTTTGCATCGTATTGATTTTTATTTTAATTTTGCGCTTGCGCAGGGATAAGGGCACATATCCTGCCTCAGCGTATATGCCTCTGTAGTTCAACGGATAGAATAGAAGTTTCCTAAACTTTAGATAGGAGTTCGATTCTCCTCGGAGGTACCAGCCTTAAACCTGAGATAAGCCGGGAGGCCGTTCAAACGGCCTCTCGGACACTTCCAAAGACCTGAAAGCACAATCTTGTATAAATGTTTGGGGTCTCGACAAATTTGTGATTAAGAAATTAACAATTAACACAATATGAAGATGAAATTAAAGTACTTTTTACCGGCAGCGATGCTGGCTACAGCTCTGAGCAGTCAGGCTGTTCCGGCGTGGCCGGGCCTGATGGAGCGTACCCTTGAAGACGGCTCCAAGGTGATGGTACGTCTCAACGGAGACGAGTTCTTCCATTACCTGACCGACGAGCAGGGCTTCATTCTGGAGAATACAGGCCGTAACCTCGTGGCATATAAGCTGGACAACGGCTTACGGATGAAGGCCACTCCCGAGGTGCTCGAAGCAATGCAGGCACAGATGGAGCTGACAGAGCCCGTACGCATGATGAGAGCTGCCGAAATGCAGCGCCTGGCCGCCCTGGACCGTAACGGCCGCACCACTTTCTGCACCACCGGCGATGTGAATTTCCTGGTTGTCCTCGTGCAGTTCGACGACATCAAATTCCGTCATTCGGACATACAGACCCAAATGGACCGTATGCTCAACCAGGAGGGATATACCGATAACGGCTGCGTCGGCTCCGTACGCGACTATTTCATGACCAGCTCAAATGGCAAATTCCGTCCTCACTTCGATATCACTCCGGTATACACCCTCTCCCATACATCCGGCTACTACGTAGGGAACAACAAATATGACAGAATCGCTGAATTGGTAGAAGAGGCCGTACGTCTCGCAGACTCCGATGTGGACTTCTCCAAGTACACCTACATGAAGGACGGCGAGTGCGACAATGTGATTATATGGTACGCCGGTTACGGCCAGGCCGATACCCAGAAGTCCGATGCCATCTGGCCCCACCAGAGCGGCATAGGCTACAAGAACGTGGTTTTAGACAACACGAAAATCACCAGCTACTGCTGCTTCAACGAGTTGAACGGCGGTTCGCACTATATCAATGACGACGGCGCCATGGCCGGTATCGGCACTCCTATCCATGAGTTCAACCACGTGATGGGTGCGCCGGACCTCTACGACCCCGACTACAGGGTAAAATCCACTCCGGGCAGATGGAGCAATCTGGATACAGGTCCGTATCTGGGCGACGGCTATTGCCCTCCCACCAGCAGCGCATACGAGCGTTACCTGTTCAACTGGATAGAGCTGGAAAATGTGCAAGACAACACCCATTACGACCTGGCCGAGCTCTCGGCTTCCGGACGCGCTCTGCGCATACCTGTGTTAAACGAACAGGGCCAGGCTTATGCCAACGAGTACTTCGTGCTTGAAAGCCGCAACCAGACAGGTTTCGACAAATATCTGCCCGGCGCCGGTATGCTGATTTGGCACATCGACTACAACGCCACTACCTGGAACAACAACAGCGTCAACTCGACGGAGTCCCGCAAACGCTGCCACCTCATCACAGCCGACGGTAGCGCCAACTACAATCTCGGCAATAAGAATGTAGCCTCCGCCAATGCCGCCTGGCCTTACGATAAGAACAACTACCTGACTCCCGACACCGATATTACGCTGGACACCAACTACCTGTTCGCAAGCAGCGATACAGGCAACAGCTTCATCACGGATATTAAATTCGACAAGGAGACGGGCGTTGCATCTTTCGACTACAATGTCTACACCGAGACTCCCGCTTTGGCCACAGTCTTGAGTACTCCCACCCGTGGCCTTGACCACAACGAAAATCCCACCAATGACATCACACTTACCTGGGAGCCCGTGGAAGGCGCTACCGCCTATCAGCTCACAGTGTGCCGCAAGTCCGGCAACAAGCTGTATTACGAGGACAACCTGGATGAAAAGAATGTAGGCAACGTGACATCCTACACCATCCAGTCCATGAGCCGTAACAAACTCGGTCTGGAGTTCACCGCATGGGTACGTGTGGTAAAGGGTATCCCTTCCAGCGAAAAGAGCAACGAAATAGTCTTCGTTCCCAACGACCTTGAGGCGGTGACCGGTATCGATGGCATTGAAAATGACGCACAGTTCACGGTATTGGGCGGCAAGGGTGTGATTTACGCTCCGGCAGATGCCGAAATCTACAATATGCAGGGCGTACGCTGTCCCTCCGAGGGTCTTGCTCCCGGTATGTACATTGTACGCTACGGCCGCAATGTGGCAAAAGCCCTGGTTAAGTAAGAAATCATTTAACTGACTCTTTTATAACACTATGACACCCGGGCAGGTCAGAGGACCTGCCCGGGTGTCATAGTATCCTGTCATTTGGAGGCCGGGAGCCGGGATTCCCGCATCAGGAGGGTGTGCAGCTCGGCCGTACGGTCGGCCAGACGCCCCTGAAGGGTATCGGCCAAAGCGGGGTCGGACTCGCGTAGCTGCTGGTAACGGCTCTCCCCGGCCAGAAAAGCGGGAAGTGTGCCGTCGGGCGCGGCGCAGTCCACGATAAGCGGCTCCTTGCCCTGCGCCGCCAAAGCGGGATTGTAGCGGTATAACGGCCAGTAGCCGGACTTGACGGCGTCACGCTCCTCGCTGACAGTGGTGTTCATGCCGGCGCGCAGACCGTGGTTGATACAGGGACAGTATGCAATGACAATCGAGGGTCCGGGATAAGCCTCGGCTTCCTGGAGAGCCGTGATGGTCTGCGCAGGATTGGCCCCTAAGGCCACGGAGGCCACGTAAACGTTGCCATAGGTCATCATCATCCGGCCAAGGTCCTTCTTGAACGTACGTTTGCCGTCGGGGGCGTAAGCGGCCACGGCGCTGACAGGAGTAGCCTTGCTCATCTGACCGCCCGTGTTGGAATAACACTCGGTGTCAAGCACCAGCATATTGATATCGGTACGTCGGGCCAACACGTGGTCCAGTCCGGCGAAGCCTATGTCATAAGCCCATCCGTCACCGCCGACAGCCCATACACTCTTAGGCGTGAGCAGGTCGGCGCGGGCCAGTATAGAGGCCACCTGCGGCATCTCCCTATGAGGTGCGAGGGCAGCGAGCATGGCATCTCCGTTCTCTTCCGAGGAGGAATCCTTCAGCCATGCCTGCATAGCCCGTATCGCATCCTCGCCCAAAGCGGGAACAGTAGTGGCGAGGGTACGTACGTCATCGGCCAGGGCGGCGCGTCGTCCGGCCACAGCCACAGCCATTCCGTAGCCGTATTCGGCATTGTCCTCAAAGAGGGAATTGGCCCAGGCCGGTCCCTTGCCCCGGGCATTGACGCAATAAGCGTTTGCCGGGAAGTCGACACCCCAGACAGAGGAGCAGCCGGTAGCGTTGGCTATAATCATGCGTTCACCGAAGAGTTGTGTCAGAAGTTTCACGTAGGGTGTCTCTCCGCAGCCGCCGCAAGCCCCGGAGAACTGCATCAAAGGCTGGAAGAGCTGGCTGCCCCGGACAGTGAAGCGAGGCAGGAGCCCCGGACGATACCCTATATGTTCCTGACAGTATTCCAGCAGAGGGAGCTGCGGTGCCATAGCCTCGGCCGCCGGAGTCATGGTCAGGGCATGGCCGGGGCAGACATCGGCGCAGGAGCCGCAACCGGTACAGTCCTCGGTATAGACCTGGATGCGCCAGTGCAAAGGCTTTCCATCGGAGTCCGCGAGTCCGCGCGCGGGACGTGTGCCGAAGCCTTGCGGAGCGGCGGAAAGCTGCGCGTCGTCGGCCAGGAAGAGCCGTATGGCGGCGTGCGGGCAAACCAGGGAACATAGAGTACACTCCACACACTTGTCTGGCTCCCATACCGGAACTTTCAAGGCTATGCGGCGTTTCTCGTATGCCGTGGTACCCATAGGCAAAGCGCCGTCCGGGGTAAAGGCGGACACGGGAAGGGAGTCTCCCTCCAGCCGGTTGCACACGGCACCTATATTGGCGGCGAAGTTATCGATATTCATGGGCCTGTACTCCACCGAAGGGGAAGTCTGTACGGAGCCGCGCTCCTCCTCGGCCCAGGAGGAAGGAATTTCAAACTGCCTGATAGCCCGGCGTGTAAGGTCCAGTGCGGCAAGATTCTTGTCCACCACCGCCTGACCTTCGTGCATATATGTACGGGCAATCTTGTCGCGCAGGGCGCCAATGGCCTTTTCGGAGTCTAACCTGTCCCCCATCAAATACAGGAAAACGGCCTCCATAATCATATTTATGCGCACGCCCAGACCGGTGGAGGCGGCTATGGCGGCAGCGTCGATGTTGTATAAGCGGGCCTTGCGGGTGGCCAGCTCCTTACGCATGGAAGCAGGCAGATGTTCCTCCAGCCGAGACAGAGTTCCCCAGGGGGAGTTAAGCACGAAGACACCACCGGGAGCAAGAGTGGAGACCATGTCGTAAAGGCCCACGTATGTGTCCTTGTGACAGGCCACATAGTCCGCCTGCCCGATAGAATAATCGGCCTTGACCGGATTATGGCTGAGACGCAGCTGCGAGATAGTGTAGCCGCCGCTCTTCTTGGCCGAATACTGGAAGAAAGCCTGGGAATAGAAGCCGCAAGCGGAGGAAAGCACAGAGGCCACCTGCTTTGTCGCACCCACGGTACCGTCCGAACCGAAGCCGTAAAAACGGGCCTGGACTATGGAAGAGACCGGAGGCATAGCCAGAGGGGCACAGGGCAGCGACAGGTGTGTAACGTCGTCGTTTATGCCGACAGTGAACTCGCGTTTGGGAGAAGGGGCGTGCATATTGTCGAATATGGCCTTCACCATCGAAGGGTCGAACTCCTTGCTTGAAAGGCCGTAACGGCCGCCGAAGAGGTTCACCTGACGTCCGTGTCGCATCAGGGCGGTCGCCACATCCTTAAATAGCGGCTCACCCTCGGCTCCCGGCTCCTTAGTGCGGTCCAGGACACAGATATTGACGGCAGTGTCGGGAATGGCACGCAACAGCGCCTCGGCACTGAAGGGTCTGTAAAGGCGGACCTTCACCACACCTCCCTTGTAGCCTCGGGTATCAAGCACCTTCAAGGTCTGTTCGCACACCTCGGCAGCCGAGCCTATCACAATCACCACATCCTCGGCATCGGGTGCGCCCGCGTAGTCGAACAGGCTGTAACGCCTGCCGGTGAGCGAAGCGACTTTGTCCATATACTTCTGCACTATGAGCGGGAAGGCATCGTAGTACCTGTTCGGAGCCTCGCGGTTCTGGAAATAGACATCGGGATTCTGTGCCGACCCGCGCGCTACGGGATGCTCGGGATTAAGGGCGCGGGCGCGGAAACGGGCCAGGGCATCACGGTCTATGAGCGGATATATCCGCTCATAAGGCAGAATGTCAATGGTGTCAATCTGATTCGATGTGCGCCAGCCGTCAAAGAAATGGCACACGGGCAGAGAGCCTTCTATCGCGGCGAGATGCGCCACGATAGCCAAGTCGTGGGTTTCCTGTACGGAAGCGGAGGCGAGAAAAGCAAATCCGGTGGCGCGGCAGGCCATGACGTCCTGGTGGTCTCCGAAGATGGAGAGCGCGTGTGTGGCCAGCGAGCGGGTGCCCACATGGAATACACCCGGAAGCATCTCGCCGGAAATCTTGTACATATTGGGAATCATGAGCATGAGGCCCTGGGAAGAGGTAAAAGTGGTAGCCAGGGCACCGGCGGCGAGGGCGCCGTGGGTAGCGCCGGCGGCACCGAGTTCGCTTTCCATCTCCTTTACGCACATTGGCTGCCCGGCAAAGTTGGTGCGTCCCTGCATGGCCCAACGGCTCGCGGTCTCACCCATAGAGGCTATGGGAGTAATGGGATAGACTGTGGCTACCTCTGAGAGAGCGTAGGCCACGTATGCGGCCGCCGTGCAGCCATCCATGGCCACAAGCCTATGCGATTTCGTATCTGTTGTGTCGTTCATAGTCAATAGATATAGAGGTTTCAAGTAAAAACGCTCCGCATCCCGAAAAGTTGAAAAAACATCGCCGCCCGACGCACATATTCGGTCAGGAATTTGTTATTTTTGCAGAAACCAAATTCAGAAAGCCATGAAGAAGATTGTATTCAGCACAGGAGCGGGCGTAAGCGCCGAGAGCGGTATCACCACATTCAGGGATGCCGGCGGATTATGGGAGCGATATCCGGTGATGCAGGTAGCCTCCGCCGAGGGATTCGCCGCAGACCCGGAGCTTGTACACAAGTTCTACAACGAGCGCCGTCACCAGCTGATTGAAGCGCAGCCCAACGCGGCGCATCGCCTGATAGCCGATTTGCAGAAGGATTTCGACGTCAGGGTGATTACTCAGAATGTGGATGACCTGCACGAGCGCGCCGGCTCCAGGAATGTGCTGCACCTGCACGGAGAGCTGATGAAGCTACGCAGCGTCAGCAACCCGGACTATACCGAGACACTGACACCGGACAACCTTGACTCCACGCCGCAGACACGTGGCCGCAACGGAGACCTGATGCGGCCGCACATCGTTTTCTTCAACGAGCCGGTACCGGCCATAAGCGACGCCATGCGTCTGGCGCAGGAAGCCGACATATTCGTGGTCATAGGCACAAGCCTGAACGTGTATCCGGCGGCAGGGCTAATCAGCTGCGTGCGTCCCGGCACCCCTATATACTACATAGACCCTAATCCGGCAGCCACACCCGCGAACCTGAACGTACAGGTGCTGAAGACCACAGCCACCGATGGTATGCGTCAGTTGGCCGAGATACTTAGAGGGAAATAAATATCAGAGCGGACTCTGTGCCTGTATGGCCCTGACTACCGTCAGGGCCTGGGCCACTGTGGTGACACCGCTGATGACCATGGAGCGCTTCTCCCCCTTCTGGCGCAGACGGCACCTGGTGTCGGTCTGCATGAAGCGGAGTACCCGCCCGAAGGCATCGCTGCGGTAGTAGGCCTTGTTGTCCTCGCCCACAAAGTAGAGATACATCGCGCCGCCCTTCAGCAGCAGGCGCTCTATGCCGAGCTGTTTGGCAACGGTGCGCAGCGGCACTATGCGCAGCAGCTCCTCGCTCACCTGCGGCAACGGTCCGAAGCGGTCTATCAGGCGATTCCGGAACTCATCCACGCTCTGTTGTCCCTCCATATTGTCCAGCTCCTGATAGAGGGCTATGCGCTCCCCTTCCTGGGGCACATATTCGGGAGGCAGGCGCAGCTCCAGGTCGCTCTCCACGGAGCAATCGGCCACAAACTCACGGTTCATGCCGCCGGCGGTGTCGGTGAACGTGTCGCCGAACTCCTCGGTCTTAAGTTCCGTTACAGACTCTTTCAGTATTTTCTGGTAAGTCTCGTATCCCAAATCCGCTATGAAGCCGCTCTGCTCCGCTCCGAGCAGATTTCCCGCACCTCGTATGTCAAGGTCCTGCATGGCTATATGTATGCCGCTGCCCAGGTCCGAGAAGCTCTCTATGGCCTGCAGCCGCCGGCGCGCCACCGAGGGAAGCTCGCGTCCCGGCGGGGTGAGCAGGTAGGCGAATGCCTTGCGGGAAGAACGGCCCACACGTCCGCGCAACTGGTGCAACTCGGAGAGTCCGAAATTCTGCGCGTCATTGATAATAATAGTGTTCACACCGGGCATATCGATGCCGCTTTCCACAATAGTGGTGGAGACGAGCACATCGTATTCCCCGGCGGCGAAATCGGTGATGGATTTCTCCAGTTTCTCCGGAGGGAGCTGGCCATGGGCCGTGATGACGCGGGCATCCGGCACCAGCCGGCGCACCTTATGCTCCATGTTGGCAAGCTGCTCTATGCGGTTGCAGATAAAGAATACCTGACCGCCACGGCTAAGCTCGAAACTTACGGCCTCGCGCACGATGTCGTCGCTCATCACTGTCACCGTGGTGAGAATCGGCTGACGGTTGGCCGGCGGGGTGTTGAGGTTGCTGAGGTCCCGGGCACCCATCAGGGAGAACTGGAGAGTGCGCGGAATGGGGGTGGCGCTCATTGTCAAGGTGTCTATGTTCACCTTGAGCTGCTTGAGCTTTTCCTTGACCGCCACGCCGAACTTCTGCTCCTCGTCTATCACCAGGAGGCCGAGGTCCTTGAACTCTACGGATTTGCCTATCAGCTTATGTGTGCCTATGATTATGTCTATCTTGCCCTCCTTGAGGTCTGCGAGTATTTGCTTCACCTCCTTGGGCTTGCGTGCCCGGGAAAGATAGTCCACACGGACCGGGAAGTCGCGCAGACGGTCGGCGAAGGTACGGAAATGCTGCATGGCCAGGACGGTGGTAGGCACCAGGACAGCGGTCTGCTTGCCATCGGTGGCGGCCTTGAAGGCGGCACGGACGGCTATTTCCGTCTTGCCGAAACCGACATCTCCGCAGATGAGGCGGTCCATGGGGCGAGGACTCTCCATATCGTTCTTCACGGCGGCGGTGGCGGTGAGCTGGTCCGGGGTATCCTCGTAGATAAACGAGGCCTCCAGCTCATGTTGCAGGTAAGAGTCCGGGGAGAAAGCGAAGCCTTTCTGGTCGCGACGGGCGGCGTAGAGGCGTATCAGGTCGCGCGCTATGTCCTTCATCTTGGACTTGGTGCGCTCCTTTATTCGGTTCCAGGCACCGGTGCCGAGCTTGTTCACACGCGGCGGAATACCCTCCTTGCCCCTGTACTTAGATAGTTTGTGAAGAGCGTGAATCGAGCAGAAAATGATGTCGTCCCCCTCATAGACGAGTTTAATCATCTCCTGGGGACGTCCCGCCACATCGGTACGCACAAGACCCCCGAAACGCCCCACGCCGTGGTCTATGTGTACTATATAGTCACCAGCTCCTATCTGTCCCAGCTCCTTGAGGGAGAGGGCGAGCTTACCGGTGCGGGCACGCTCGGAGCGGAGGGTATATTTGTGGAAACGGTCGAAAATCTGATGGTCCGTGAAGAGACAGACCTTGCTCTGCGGGTCTGAGAATCCTTCATGGAGAGTGCGGGGCACCGAAGTGAAGGGTATGTCATCGCCACGCTCGGCAAATATGGCGTGCAGACGGTCGCATTGTGCCGGGGATTCCGAGAGTATATAAAGTTTGTATCCTTCCTTCAGCAGACCCTTGAATGACTCGGATATAAGGTCGAAATTCTTGTGATAGAGAGCCTGAGGCACACATCCGAAATCCAGACGCGGAGCATCGGCCGGAGCATTGGGATTCACCCCCATGGCTATGATGCGGCGTTTGTAAAACTCCTCCTCGAAGCGGTCCGAATCCACCACCAGCGACATGGCGCCGACATCACCCTCGCCACTCTGAAGCACCGATTCGGAAATGGTGCCTGAAGCTATGGTGCGTATGCGTGAGGTGAGATATGCGGGGTCGGTACTGAATACAGGCACCGATGGGTCCAGATACTCCAGCAGGGAACTGCGGGCCTTGTCATGGTCCCCCTCCATGGCTCCGACAATGTTCATCTCGGTCACACTCTCGCGGCTAAGCTGTGTCTCCACATCGAAGAGGCGCAGAGAGTCTATCTCATCGTCGAAGAAGTCAATGCGGAAAGGCATCTCATGGGAGTAGGAGAAGACATCGAGAATGGAACCGCGCCGGGCGAACTGGCCCGGCTCATACACGTAGTCCACCTTGTTGAAACCCAACTCCAGCAGACGGTCCGTAGCCTCGGACATCAGTATGCGCTGCCCCTTACTGAGGCGCAGGGAGGCCGTCTCGAGTATTCCGGGCGAGGGCACCATCTCGGCCAGGCCCTCCGGGCACGAGACTATGTAGCGCATCAAGGGAGAGGCACAGGCGGCCAACGCCTCTGTGCGCAATATCTGCGCCGGAGGGTCGGGCTGCCCGTAACGAATGTCGCGCTTGTAGCCGGAGGGGAAAATCTGTACGGCTTCGGTGCCGAGAATCTGCACCAAGTCATTGTATAGATACCCGGCGGCCTCGGGGTCGTCCGCCACCACCAGAGCAGGCTTATGCAGAGCCTTCAGAGAGCCGAGCAGCATGGCCGGCGCGGAGGCGGGAAGTCCGGCCAGCACGGTATATGCCGCTTTCCTGTCCTTGATAAGCGCCGCTAAGGCCTTTCCTCGCGCTCCGGCAGTGAAAATTCCTTCTAAACCGCTTAGCTCCATGTCAGTACAGTATACCGAGTTCCTTTCGTGCCGCAGCGTCGTGAAGCAGGTTTACGGCTGTGTCGAAAGCCTCGTCATTAAGCAGGCCGTTGCGTGTCTTGCCGCGCTGGTAGTAGTAACGCCCCACTATCTCCTCGCCCAAAAAAGTGGCTATTTCCTTGCGGTGGGTACGCAGGTCCTGCTGAAGGTTATGGGTCAGCAGACGGCGCATCACCTCGAACTGGGCCTTTGTGGAGTCGTTCATATACCCCTCGGTCTTGGCCGTCTCTTCCAGGCGGGACAGCATCTCCTCACACACTTTGTCGTATTTCAGGCGTCCGGGGTCTATGCCGGCGGTGAAGTCATCGTAGATACTGTCGGTGACGGTAAACTCCGCAGGGCCCGGAATGGAAGGGTGGGTGGCGGCATAGCGGGTGGCGTAGTCGTCAATCCAGAAGTCACGTACCAGATTGAACACCAGACGAGAGGGGGTACCCCAGTCTATCTTGATTTCCGGAGTAAGGCCGCCTCCGTCCTTTACCTCGCGTCCGTGAGCCGTGTGGAAGACATTGCATAGGGAGTCCGGAGTGGGAGCCACACTGCCGTCGGGATTGCGGTTCGAATAGTCCAGAGCCTGTATCAGACGTCCGGAGGGAATGTAATACTTGGCTGTGGTGACTTTGAGCATCTTGCCGTAAGGAAGCTCCAGGGTACTCTGCACCAGACCCTTGCCGAAAGAGCGGGAGCCTATCAGCACGGCACGGTCCAGGTCCTGCATGGCACCGGCCACAATCTCCGATGCGGATACCGAAGCGCCGTCTATCAGGATGGCGAGGGGCATTTCCGGCAGTATCGGGGTATGGGTGGTGCGGTAAATCTTGGGTTTAGTATTCTTACGGCCTTGGGTGCGAAGCACCTCGGTGCCCTTGGGCAGGAAATAGCCGGCTATCTCTACGGCTGACTGTACCAGGCCGCCACCGTTGCCACGCAGGTCAAGCACCACACCCTTGACTTCAGGGTCGCCCTTGAAAGCCTCGAGGGCTTTCTTCACCTCCTGTGGCGATGTCTCCATGAAGGAGGTGAGGCTTATGTAGCCCACACCGTCTACCACACCCGCATAGGGAACACTGGGCAGGGAAAGTTTGGCGCGGGTGACAGTAAAGGTCAACAAGGAATCGGGACCCACGTAGGGACGGCTCACTGTGACAGTGACAGGTGTTCCGGCTGGACCTTTCAGCAGTTTGGTCACACGCTCGGAGGTGGTGCGGCCCAGCTCCACGGTATCTATCTTGAGTATGCGGTCTCCGCTACGTATGCCGGCCATGGCTGCAGGCGACCCCTCGAAGGGGTCCGAGAAGTACACCATACTGTCCCGCTGGCTGATATAGGAGCCTACGCCGGCATACTCGCCGGTGGTCTCGGTCTTGAACTTCTCCAGGTCCTCGTCGGTATAGTATTCGGTGTAGGGGTCTATCTCGTAGAGGAGACCGTTTATGGCATTCTCCATGGCACGCCGAGTGGGGATGGAATCCACGTAGTTATCCTCCAGCCGGGAGACTATATTGTTGAATAGCACCAGTTGCCTGTGCAGTTCGGCATCCTTGTCGGAGCCGGCCAATGAGGTCAGAGCTGGCAGTGAGAGGACTATTGCCGCAGCAGCAGGCAACAGACGCATGGCTGAATATTTCTTCATTTCTTAGAGGCTATTTAAAAATAAACGTTAATTATTGGTCTGAATCGCGACTTGGATTCTGTCATGCAGGCGAAGGAGCATAGCGGGCTATGCTACCGAGACAAAGGGCAGAATACATTCTGCGATTCCGGGTACATGGGGTAATTAACATTGTCGATGTTTTTAATAGTCGAGGCTAAAATAACGAAAATTTCCTTTGTCCGCCATATTTCCGTCATAATCCGGC
>URIC01000052.1 GCA_900547755.1 uncultured Bacteroidales bacterium | reverse complement strand
CAATATCAATTTTGCCCATGCGGCTTAGTATAAAATAATTTTTACGACTTACTTACTGGAAATGAGTGATATGATATGCGATTTCCGTGAACCTCACCCATTAATATGTTATGAAGGCATGACAATAAGCGGCCTAATCTTACGGATGTTGAGCAAAGGCTGGTTAGCCGGTATGGCGATGTGTATAGTTGTATTTTTCTGTAATCGGCGTGTCATCAGGTGGAACGCCGACGGCATACTTTGGATGTTCAATCTCTTGTTTATCATCTCTATGTTCACTTTAGCTGTCGAAGATGAAATGTTCATCTATTTCAGCGTTTCCTCAATCAGCGCTTTGGCTATGTACGTCCTGTCGCTTCTCCTCCCCAAAAGGGTTGGCGGTATCAATACTACGACTTTTCAGCAATGCCGGAAGCCTGCAAACCGGCTAATCACGCTGTCATTCCTCATATTTCTGTTATGGTGCATCACCTTGAGCTATTCAATAACCCACTTCTGATAACATGATAAGTATCAGAAGAGATGTCGGAACTTAACGCTTGCTCCGACAGGTGGCAACTGCAACGTCGGCAACACTATCGACGGCTAAGAAAAGATAAATTGAAAATAAATTTTCTCCGCAACATATAAATCGTGCGAATTTTCCGTCTTATATATGAAAGTCCTGAATACAGGCAGGTTCTATATTGAAAAAATTTCCTCGAACCGGCACAAATGATTTATGCCGACAATCCCCAAAGACAGTAAAAAAAATGAGACATCTTTTGACCGCAATTATAACCGTGATATTGTTCACAGCCGCATTTATGGCATTATCCGACAATAGAAGCGACTCGGAAAAGGACTATCAGATTGATTTGCAACGTATGTCCGATTCTGTCAGTGACGGGCAATCCACTTATTATGGCGATACGCTTTATCAATATGATGGCAAAACAGTTGTCTATGACTATTTCACCGGTGATGATGAAGAGGTTTCCTCCTTGTCTGCGAGTGTCCTCATTACCTATATGGATACGGTTCCCGTAGACACTTGCAGGGTTATAGGCAATGGGGTATATGTAGCTGACGGCCCTGTGTTGAAGTTCGCGATAGGGGTTGACACTGTGCGCTATGATATGCGTCATCTGCCTGATTCTGTAAATCCCATAAAGGAATCATTGCCCTCAGGCACAGTAGAACACTATTATACACGCGGTTTTGAACTGACGGATTCTTCCTGGAGATGTGATTTCAAGTTTCTTGCCTATCTCCCTGCAAATCATCCGACATGGCTGAATCAGTTCATAGCCACTATTATGCGCAATGACATCCAGGCGATATACCTTGACGACAAAGGAATGGAGCGCATCCTCAATAGCTATTACGGCATCAAGTCTACTCCCAAGAAGGTTGACGGCATCAATGCAGCCGATATGACTCCTACTGAGATTGCCCGTCATTTCGCGCTGGTCCACGAGCAGTTATATCGAAGTGAAAATACGGTTGAAGACTGGAACGGCGTCGGACCGAAATATGATTATATGTTAGAGATTTCGCCGGCATGGACAAGCCCCGACGGCCGGTATGTCACCTATCGCTTCTATTCTTATTACTACACCATGGGCGCACATGGTCTGATGGAGGAATATTATCTGACATTCAATGAGGAGACCGGTGACCTCCTGGGTTATGAAGATATAATCGGTGCCGAGAGTTTCCCGGACGCAATAAAGCAGCTGGAGGAGAAACTGACTGCCAAAGAGGCGCAATACCGGGAAATGGATGAACCGTACCTGGCCTCAATGAGTGAGGATGACCTTGAAGCAAACGCTTCGGAGATAATCAAAGAGGTGTATAACGGCTCATATTATCCGCGTCCGGCGCTTACCAACGAAGGGGTGGTCTTCTCGTATCAGCCATACGAAAAAGGGTCCTTTGCCGAGGGGATATTGCATTTTGTGATACCTTACTCCAAGCTCAGGAATAAGATTGTCAGACAGCCTGTGGCACTTAAGTACCCTATTAAAACATACAAGCCGACACTGATTTTGTCTTGGTTCAGACAATAAGTGTCAGCTTGTAAGTAGCAGGGATTAGAGAGTCGTGAAGGTGTAGGTGATACGACGGCGGTATTCCAGGCCCGGTCTCAGCAGCTGCGTGGGGAAACCGGGTTTGTTGGGTGCGTCCGGCATTCCCTGCATCTCGATGGCTATCCCTTCGTAGTCGCGGTAGGGGCGTCCGCTTTTGCTTTTCGGGGAGCCGTCGAGCCAGTTGCCCGTGTAGACATGGGCTGCGGGCTGGTCGGTGCCTACTTCGAGTATCCGGCCACTCTGCGGGTCTTCTACCCTCACTACCCCTTCAATGAACTGTCCGGGTCGCCAGCCATCTATCACCCAACTGGAGTCATAGCCCTTGGCGTAGTTGATGGCGGGGAAATCGGCTTTTATGTCTCGTCCCAGCTCCTTTTCCCGGGTGAAGTCCATGGGTGTGCCGGCTACCGGGGCCATCTCTCCCGTGGGGATGAGGCTGTCGCTGCCCGGCAGATAGCGGGAGCAGAGCATCCGCATACGGTGGTCCAGCACGGTGTCTGAGTCTTCGCCCCTCAGATTCCAGTAGGTGTGGTTTGTGAGGTTCACCACTGTGGGTTTGTCGGCAGTAGCGCGGATTTGGATGTTGAGGCGGTTAAATTCCTCCTCCAGGGTGTATTCCACTTCTGCTCGGAGTGTGCCTGGATAGCCCTCCTCGCCGTCGGCTGACAGGTATGAGAAGCGCACTCCGTTGAGGAGCAGCTCTACGTCCCACAACTGATTCTGGAACCCCTCAGGGCCTCCATGCAGGGCGTTG
Source organism: uncultured Bacteroidales bacterium (assembly GCA_900547755.1). Taxonomy (GTDB): domain Bacteria; phylum Bacteroidota; class Bacteroidia; order Bacteroidales; family Muribaculaceae; genus Lepagella. The sequence continues at coordinate 10,190 of URIC01000052.1, read as the reverse complement.
GGACCGTTGTTTATCGCCAGCTGATAATCTTGGCCGTCAATGCTGAACTTGCCCTTGGCTATACGATTGGCGTAGCGTCCCGGGGTTTTCCCGGCGCATGGTCCGTCGTACAGATAATCGGCCGGGGCTGCGTAGCCCAAGGCCACATCGGCCAGGTTGCCGTCACTGTCAGGCACCACCACGCTTACTATTCCCGCACCGAGGGAGGAGAGTTCCACACTCATGCCATGGGAGTTGGAGAAGGACACAATGTGTATGTCCCCCTTCTTGCATTTCGCTATTCTTTCTTCGAATGTCATGTTATCAGAGTTTGCGTGCGCCATCACTGATGATTACATCGTAGACCACAGGTTCGTGTCCGTACTTGGCCTTGAACTCGGCCTTTGCAGTGCTTATGAATGAGTCGTGGATGGAGTCGGGCACCAGATTGATAGTGCATCCGCCGAAGCCGCCACCCATGATTCTGGAGCCTGTGACGCCACATTTCTTGGCCAGCTCGGCCAGGAAGTCCAGCTCTTCACAGCTCACCTCATAGTCCTTGGAGAGACCCTCGTGTGTCTCGTACATTTTCCGGCCTACAGTCTCGTAGTCTCCGCGTTCCAGCGCGGCGCAGACTGCGAGTACACGGTCTTTCTCCTCGATAACATATTTGGCACGACGGTAGTCCTCATCGCTGATAGAAATCTTGGCCGCGTTCAGCTCAGCCAGTGAGGCCTCGCGCAGGGAGGGAAGGCCCAGCGCCTTGGCTACTCGCTCGCAACTCTCGCGACGCTTGTTGTAAGGAGAGTCCTTGAGTTCGTGCTTGACGCGGGAGTCTATGAGTACCAGCTTATGCCCTTTGGGTGCGAAGGGGAAGTACTCGTACTCAAGGGAGCGGCAATCCAGGCGGATAAGGTGGTCCTTCTTGCCGAATACGGATGCGAATTGGTCCATGATGCCGCAGTTTACTCCGCAATAGTTATGCTCGGTGCTTTGGCCTATCCTGGCCAGTTCAAACTTGTCAATCCGATTATCGTTGAAAAGGTCGTTTAGCGCGAAAGCGAAGCAACTTTCGAGGGCGGCGGAGGAGCTGAGGCCGGCTCCGAGAGGCACATTGCCGGCAAAGACGGCATCGAAGCCATGTACCTCGCCACCGCGTTTCTGAATCTCGCGGCAGATACCGAAGATATAACGGGCCCAGCCCTGCGAGGGGGCATCCTCTTCCTTGAGACCGAACTCGGCGTATTCGTCTATGTCAATCGAGAAGACACGCACCTTATCCGTGGAGTTGGGGCGTATGTCTGCCTTTATCACTTTGTCTATGGCTCCGGGGAACACGAATCCCTCGTTGTAGTCGGTATGTTCGCCTATCAGATTGATGCGTCCGGCAGATGCGTAAAATGTGCCGGCGGGTTCACCGAACTTCTCGTTGAATACTTTCTCTATCCTGTTTTTCATTTCCATGGGTCGGTATTTTTATGGAGTCAAAATTTATTTACGGGAATATCAATAGAGGCAGGCTGCAGGCCTTCGGCAGTGACGGTAAGCGTCACTGTGCCGGGCTTCTCTCCACTCTGCACAATGGCCGTGGCCGCTCCCGAGAACAGGTCCATTTCGGGAAGGTGAAAGAGTCTCAGACTGGTGGGGTCGCCGTTGGCAGTGGCGCGGAACTTTCCGGCGCCGCTGACCGAGAACTTCACTTCACGCTCATCGGTCGGCACAAGATTGCCATCCTTGTCGGCCACCTGGACGGTGATGTAGGCAAGGTCCTCGCCGTCGGCCTTAAGGGAATCGGCAGCGGAGGAAAGCACCAGATGGTCCGGTTCGCCGGCAGTGCGCACGTAAGCCTCGCCGGCAGGATTTCCCTCGGCATCGTAGCTCACCACCTTGACCTCGCCGGGCTCATAGACGACATCGTTCCACATCAGACGGTAACGGCTCATGCGGGTGGAGTCATTCTTCTCCCGCACACCCATGCTCTTGCCGTTGACAAAAAGCTCGGCTTTGGGAGAGTTGGTGTAGACGAAGACAGGAGTAATCTCGCCTTCGCGTCCGGGCCATGTCCAGTGAGGCAGTATATGGAGAGTATTGTCCTTCTCGTTCCATTTGGAACGGTATAGGTAATAGCGGTCTTTGGGGAGGGAGGCAAGGTCGATTATCCCGAACACGCTGCTATGTGAAGGCCATGCGTCGGTATCGTAAGGAGTCGGCTCGCCGAGATAGTCGAAACCGGTCCATACGAACTGGCCCATCACCCAATCGTAGTCGTCATCCATGGCGAAATCATCGTCGGGGATGTTGCTCCAGTAGCAATACTCGGTGTCGTAACCGGAACTCTGATGGTCCGGATGCTCCACATTCGCACCGATTCTGACAGGGAAGTAATACTTTCCGCGCGAGCTGACGGTGGAAGCGGTCTCGGAACCAAGCACCAGATTCTGAGGCAGCTTGCCTATGGCCTCCAGATAGCGGTTGGGCTTATAATTGAACCCGGGCACATCCAAGGCGGCGGCGAATCCGTTGTTCACCACGGCGTCGAACTGGTCCATACCGCAGGTCACCGGGCGTGTGGGGTCCTCGCGATGCACAATGTCCTGAAGCATAATCAGCTCCTGCACGCCATCAGGGCCCCACTGGGAGGGCACTTCATTGCCTATGCTCCACATCACCACCGAGGGGTTGTTGCGATAATGCCGCACCAGGTTCACCACATCCTTCTCGGCCCAGTCAGCGAAGAGAGAGCCGTAGCCATTCTCGCTCTTAGGGCGGAATCCCCAGTCGTCGAAAGGTTCCAGCATGAGCATCACGCCCATCTCGTCACACAGCTCCACCAGCTCAGGGGCGGGCATATTGTGGGCGGTGCGAATGGCATCCACGCCCATGTCTTTCAGCATCTCTATCTGGTGGCGCAACGCTGATTTATTGACAGCCGCGCCGAGTGGGCCGAGGTCGTGGTGGTTGCATACGCCCCGGAACTTGCGCTTCTCGCCGTTGAGAAAGAAACCCTCGCCGTTGCGCACCTCCACGCTGCGGATGCCGAAACGTGTGGAATAAGTGTCCATAGTGTCGCCGTCCATCCGCACCCTTGTGACAGCTGTGTAGAGGGCCGGATTCTCGGGAGTCCAAAGGTCAGGCTTATCAACTTTAAAATTCTGTACTATAGGAGCGTTGGGCAGAATCACATATTTGTGGATGTCGGTGGTCACGGTCTTGCCCTGCGGGTCCAAAATTTCGGTGACGAGCTGCACGGTGTCGCCCCGGCTGACTCCCTCAAGTTCGGTGACCTGCCGCACTGTCGCGTAGTCTTTGCCCACATAGGGGGTAGTGACCTGTGTGCCCCATACCGGTACGTGAACGGCATCGGTGATGACCAGATGCACGTTGCGATACAGACCGGCACCCGGATACCAACGGGAACTCCTGGGCTTGTTCTCCAGACTCACCTCAAGGGTATTGTCTCCCGGATGCACATATTTGGAAACGTTGACACTAAAGGAGTTATAGCCGTATGGCCAATACGCCACATGAGTGCCGTTAACATATACATCGGCATGGCTCATGGCGCCGTCAAAGACCAGAGATATGTTCTTGCCCTCGGTCTGAGGCAGTAAGAAAGTCGTCTTGTAGAATCCTTTGCCTATGTAAGGAAGACCTCCGGTACGCCCTGTTTTCCAGGTTTCTTCGGTTTCGTGGTTCTGTTCCACCGCCACTTTCTGCAGGTCGTAACTGCGGTCGAAAGGTCCGTATATGGCCCAGTCATGGGGGATTGTGACATTCTGCCACTCGATGCTGTCCTTCGAAAACCGCCAACCGTTTTTCAACAATATATCCGCACGTTCAGCCGAGGCGGAGAGGCTCAGCCCGGCAAGTAGCGCGGTAATCAGGAATTTATTCATGAAAGATATTTGTAAATAATCAGGGCGCCGGCGAAGCCGCCCCGGGATTAGGAATAACCAAGGTCTACAAAAGGGGAATACGCCCTTAACCATCAATTCAATAACGTAAAACCCTCTTGAAATGTTATATTGTGACTTCAGTTTTTACCAGAGTCTCTTTTCCGCTGAAGTCAGGATTTGCCCAAAGAATATACTCTGTCGCGTATTTTGGCGGCCAGGACTTTCGGAGACTGCCCGGCGGCACGCAGCTCGGCGGCCGTGACAGGTTTGCCGATGGTGATTCTGTAACGGCTCCCTTTGGCTTCGCACAACTCCGAGGGGAGGAGAATCTGCTCCAGGTTGAATTTAATGCCAAGGCGTTTGCGCCACCTGGCAATGCGGTAGAAACGCATGGAGTTGCGGCCGGAGAAATGTACCGGTATTATGTCGCGGTCATATTCGACAGCCTTTGCCACAAAGGCTTTCTGCCATTCCAGGTCCTTGATTTCGCCACCCTTATGCAGACGGGACACCAGCCCGGCGGGGAAGTAGATGAGCTGCGAGTCCGAAGCGTAGGTCTCCGCGAGCTGACGCGCCGCGTCCCTTCCCTGTCGTCCGAACTTATTAATCGGGATAAACACCCCGCGTAGCGGCTCCACGTTCATAAGCATATCGTTTACAGGAAAGCGCAGTTTCTCGTCACCGTACAATTCGCCTAACACACTTATGAGCGCTATGCCGTCCAGTCCTCCCAACGGATGATTGGAGGCGAATATAAAACGACCCTCCCGGGGTATGTTCTCCAGCCCCTCCACCTCCACCTTGATATTCAAGTCGCGGAGTGCCGCCTTGGCGAAAGCGGTTCCCTTGTCGGGGTAAGTGCGTCGCAGAATACCGTTAAGCTCCTCCTGGCGCACCAACCGCTCCAGGGCACGCACCACCCACCGGGGAATCCAACGGCGTTTGCTCGCCGGCATACGTTTGTCTACGATGGCCTGTAGATTAATTTGAAGAGGTCCGTCATTCATCACCACAAAATTAATGAAAAAATCTCGTCCCGCAAAACGCACGACCCTAAAGCAGCTCCTCTCTGCACAGGCAAGCTCAAAAACTCAGTTTTTTCTCAACTTAAAAATTTTCACTAACTTTGCAGTGCAATTCAGGTGATATGTCCATCCCCCGAGGGAGGACATGTCGCAGCCCGAATCCGACAGTCCCATTTGATTATGACTTGAGGATACGGGCCAAGAGGGAAAGCCGTGAGAACCGGCTGCAGTACCCGCTGCTGTGATTCCTAAAATCGTCTCCACATACACGAGAGACAGGGCTGAGTATAGGTCACTGAGGACTACAACCCTTGGGAAGGCCGCTCACCGTAGCCATTAGGATAAGCCAGAAGACCTGCCTGTTGCTGTTCGCGCACAATTGCGCGGCGAGTATCCGCCGGGCCTTCGGGAGTTAGGGCACAGCAAAGAGTCACGCCTTTCGCAGGTTGTGACCTTCTACGTTTCATGCAATAAAAACAGGGACATCCTCTTGTTCCCGGAGATTTTGCGGATGCTTGGTAATGATTTGATGTTTAACAACTTAAATTATCATTATCCATGTACAACAACAGTCGCATGAACACTTTGTTCAAGTTTATGTCTCTGACGATGTTGCCGGCCTTCCTCGGCCTTGGAACCCGTGCATACGCCGCTGACAGCACTCCCACCGAACCGACAGGGAATGTCTACTGTTTCGAGAACGGTAACCACGTAGTAAAGGTAAACGGCAAGCTGACTTTCTACGACGATGGAGGTCCCGACGGCAAATACACTACCGCCTCCTCCGGTACGGTGACTTTCTTGCCCGGCAACGAGAATGAGATTATCCGAATGAAAGTGCGCTCTTTTTGGACCAACTACAAGGACCATTTCATTGTGTATGACGGTTCCGAGATAGTAGAGGAAGCCGTCCCGGCAGCGGACATCTCAAGCTCAAAGGATGAGGTTCCGGATATCATCTCTAAGGCCGAGGACGGTGCGCTGACCGTAAAATTCGAGCCAACCAAGAATAATATCAACGACGGATGGGAGATAGAGGTGGAATCCTTTGTCCCCAAAATGATGGAGGTAACGGGCATAGAGGTGACGCAGGTCAACGATGTGAAAATGCTGCGTGGCTCGGAGGCCAACAAACTTCTGAAACTGGCCGTCAGTGTGGACGGAGAGAAAGGGTCGGTAAACCTGAACAAGTTCTCTTTTGACCTTCTGGAGAGCGACCCGGATGCCATATCGGCCGCCAATTTGTGGTACACCGGCATGACCGATGAGTTTGATACAGCTACTCCCTACGGCACTCCTCTCACCGAAGCGCCATTCGATTTCGGGGGCGAGGCGGTCTATGACCGAGCCGGCACCTATTATTACTGGCTTACATACGACATAGCCCCCGAGGCCGCCACAGAGAGCAAGGTACAAGCCCGTTTCCTCTCGCTCCAGGCCGGTGACGTCTCCGTTACTCCGGACCAACGGAAGGATGTACTCACCACAGTGCAGGAAGGTATGCACGGCACATTCAGCATCGGCACCTCCGGCGAACAGGATTACCTCTCCATCGAGGAGGCTGTGAAAGCATTGGAGAGAGGCATTGACGGCCCTGTGGTTTTCGAACTTGAGGACGGAAACTACAACGAATTGGTGAACCTTCCCCCCGTGACCGGTTCCTCGGCGCTTAACACCATCACCTTCCGCTCGGCTTCCGGCAAACGTGACAACGTGACCATAAGTTATGACACCTACCGCGACCCGGGCAGCTCCCACTATGACCAGCGCTATGGCGTGGTTACATTCGACGGTGTGGACCATTGCACCCTGCAAGACCTAACTGTCACAACTACCGCCAGCAATTTCCCCGGCCTCGTGTTCTGGCGCAACTGTTCGGACCATGACACTCTGCGCAATTGCGTGATACGCGCCGCTACCAGCAAGGATGTATCCAAAGGCTCAAGTCTCGTACACATGTACGCAAAGAACGAGGCCAACCGTAACAACAACTATATGACCGTAGAGGACTGTCTGCTTGAAGGAGGCTACATCGGCGTGTACATGACAGGCACCAGCTATGTGGCCCTGCCCAAGCAGCACGGAGGCACCGTGACCGGCTGTACACTCCGCAACCAAGGCGGCAAGGGCATTTACGTCTATGCCGAGGAAGATGCGACCGTCACCGGCAACACCATATACAGCGACGGTGACACATATTCCTCCTATAACGGCATGGACATCAGCGATGCGGGTGGAAACCTATCTGTGAACGGCAACACCCTGCATATTGACAAACCGGCCAATTCGGCTATAGCCCTTTACGTGCGCGGATACAGTATGGACAAGGTGAAAAACGGATTCCGCCGCTTCTACAACAATGAAGTGAACGTGACCAACACTGCCGGCGCGGCTACAGCAGTCCGCGTGAACAACGATATCCCCGACATGGATTTCGTCTTCAACACGGTGCGTATGACCGGAACAGGTAATGCCACAGCCTTTTATATGGCCTCGGGTATGCCCGGAGGCCGTATGGCAGGCAACATAATCCAGAACGAGACCGACGGAAAGGTATTCCATGTGCAGCGCGACACCTATATTCAGAATCTGACATTCACGGACAATTCCATGTATTGCAACAACGAGAAATTCGGATATCTCGGTGCGGACAAGACCTACGACGAATGGACCGAAGCCACCGGACAGACCGGGTGCTTCATGGAAAAGACCGATTTCCTCTCCAGCAACGTTTTGGAGCCGGCATCTGTCGGGCACCTGACCCAGACAGCACCTATAGAATATGTTACAACTGACCTCTACGGAGCCAAACGCTCGGAGACGACCCCCACAAGAGGTGCCTACGAATATGCCGAGTCCACTGTGGCTCCGGGCTTCGCCGAGGGATATCCGGTCATAAACGCTGTCGGCCACCGCTCGGCAGAGGTCAAGGTACAGAGTACTCTCACCGGGGAAATGTACCACATGGTTATCCCCGCCTCGGATTCCGCTCCCGATTCGGACATGATAAAGAACGAAGGCCTGAAGACCGAGCTTAAGAAAGGAGTGGAGAAAACCCTTACCCTTGAGGGGCTGGCACCCAACACATCTTATAGACTATACACCGTTCTCAGCTCACTGCGCGGCATCAACTCTGAAGTCATAGCCTCTGAACCGTTTACCACGACCTATGAGCCTACCCGCGTCGCCACATTCGAAGATGCCGTGGAGGATGGCTGCCGCCTGCTGGACGGCACCATGAGCTTCACCGGATTCTCTGTGACCGACATTGAGGACGGAGTGGCCCCGACACCCAACACCAAGGCCGCCGCGATGGATGACGAGTATGCGGTGGTACAGCTCCTCAACGCCTCCGACCTTACCATCGAGGGATTCTTCGTCAAGAATACCGAGGCAATAACCCTCTCGACAATGGACTGCAATCTCTCCCCTCTGAAAGAAAAGACTGTTGAGCCTTCCTCTTCCTGGACTTATGTTGACCTAATGCCTCTGGGTGATTTCACCTATCTGTCGCTGGAGAGTGAAGGAGACGTGCTGATTGACAATTTCGGGGCCGCTCCGTTGGAGATGCTCGTTAGCGTCGAGCACAAGGAGGATACCCCGGTGAAGGCCGGTGAGGCTCTCTCTCTTACAGCAATTACAGATGGCGGCGTACCGCCTTTTACTTTCCTGTGGACCGATGCCGCCCGCCGTGAAGCAGGACAAGAACCTGTTCTCTCTTTCGTACCCGAGGTTAACGGCACCTATACCGTGACTGTGACCGATGCGCGCGACAACCGGGCATCAGCCACCGTGAAAGTCCGGGTACTCGGTGAACAGAAGGTGGCCACCTTCGATGACCTATGGCTTGAAGCCGACTCACATTGGTGCGGCGATGAGGATGACGAGAACTACATGAACGGTTCCTTCTTCAGCGGCTCTTTCGAGTTCAACAACCTGTATATGGCCGACTGGGATGCCTGGGCTTTCTTCGGATATGCCAACCACCCCTCTACATCTTTCTCTTCTTATGTCACTGACCAATGGAACAGCGCTGTAGGCCACGGTGTGGAAGGCGAAGACCAATACGGCATACTTTATTGCTCTCCTTATATGGGCAAATCCGTCATGACCCTCAGCAACACCGAGCTGGGAGAGACAATTCCCGGTATGTATGTCACGAACAGCGCATGGGTTGTGGATGCTATCCTCAACGGTGACGGCATGGAGGACAAGTTCGCCGAAGGAGACCGGCTCACCCTTACCTTGACCGGCGTAAAGGCCGACGACACTACCTCAACTTTGGAAATTCCTCTGGCCGACTACAGCGCCGAAAACGAGAACGACCGTTGGTATCTGGACACCTGGCAGTGGGTGGATTTATCTCCCCTGGGCGATGTGAAGAGCGTAGAATGGTCCATGAGTTCAACCAAGAACAACTCCATGGGCATGACGACCCCTTCATACGTATGCCTTGACAATATAGGTGCAGCGCGTCCTGTGGGAGATGCCGAGCCTGTCATATTGAAAGTAAATGAGGAAGAACCGACAGCTACGTTTGGACTGGAGCCTTATTTCTCATTCAATCACGAAGATGGCACCGTCGCTTACAGTATCGAGTGCGACTTAGACAAGGCAGCGCTTTCCGGAGCAATGGTCTCGGTAAGCGCCACAGCCGGCGAGAAACTGGAAATAGTGGCTCACGCCACCCAGCGCGGCAAGCACGAATGGATGCGTATCCCGGTGACAGTAGAGCAGAAAGCACTGAGCATTTCAGATGTGGAGATAGCAGAAGTAACTATATACCCTAACCCTGCCGACTCATACGTTAACGTCAATGCCGAGACGGACAGCTATGCCGTTGAGGTATTTTCAATGGATGGACGCTTGGTCCTGAACGAGCAGGGTCTGCACGGCAGACAGACTCTTGACACCAGTGCTTTGGAGGCCGGGAATTATCTGATTCGTTTCACCGACTTGAATGGTCTCAAGGCCGTACGCAAGCTCCTTGTAAAGCACTGATATTTTGAATCTGTAAATAGCAATCCAACTCTGATATTTAAATTTGTGTTGATGACCCTTTAAAAGAAGGGAAAATTGAAATATGAGTAAAAACTACTCCTGCGGCTTTACGGTCGCAGGAGTATTGTTTTTAACCTGACCCTACATAAATTCGAGTTCCTGCCCTGTGAAAAAACCATAAACTATTGCACGAGTCGGGCAAATTTGCTAACTTTGCACCGCACTACAGGCAAGGGAAGACCGTGCGAATCGGTCGCAGTACCCGCTGCTGTAAGTCCCCTCAAGGTTG
>URIC01000051.1 GCA_900547755.1 uncultured Bacteroidales bacterium | reverse complement strand
CGTTTAATTAGACGAGGCGACTCTTTATTGCTTTTCCTTTCGCTGAATAGTTACGGGAATACTGAAATGGATTAACATAGTCATATCAAATTCAGCGTATCTAAAGATTGGAATTGTAATATGCCGGGTTTCCCGTCACCTCCTCACCCACAAAGGATGGCAATAAGTAGTCATGGGTACTCACGGGCAGCTCAATCTCCGCCACCACAAGGCCTTCGTGTCCTCCGTGGAACTCGTCGACCTCCCATAAATTACCCCCGAACTCCACATAATAGCGAGTCTTGTCTATAATTCCCCCGACACATAGTCTGAGCATCTCTTCCACATCGCTGTAAGGAATCTCATACTCGAATTCGGCTCGTTTATCCCCTCTCGTAATCCCCTTTACAGTCAGATAGGCCTTTTCGTCCTTCACACGCACGCGCACGGTCCGCTCAGGCTCCCTGCACAAATACCCCTGACGGATTCGGCACGAACCTTTTGACATCTGTCTATATACATCTGAAACTACCAAATACTTGTGTTCAATCTCAATGCTCATATTTTATAAGTGTTATAAAAAAACAATTACGAATTTTAGAACAATGCCATGTTACCAAAAATGTTTAACTTTGCACTCGCAAATTTACAAAAAAATACGACTATAAACGCAATAAATGCGCAGGCTTCTTTTTATACTATTATTCCTGGCAGTATCGCTGCCGTTTTCTCTCTCCGCGCAGAACAGACAGTATCCCGTTACCTCTATCGAGGGTACGGTGACCGACTCCATTACCGGAGAGGCGTTGCCGTATGCCAACATCTTCCTCAAAGGCAGCACATCCGGCGTCGCCTCTGACATCAACGGCCATTTCTCCCTCTCCACTTCCACCAACTTCACAAGCCTCCAGGTCAGCGTAATGGGGTATGTGCCTAAAAATATCTTCGTAAAGAAAGGCAAGCACAACAGACTGAATATAAAGCTGCGCCCCTCGGAGACCCTGCTGGAGGAAGTGGTAGTGAAGCCTAAAAAAGAAAAATACAGCAAAAAGAACAACCCGGCCGTGGCCCTGATGGAACGAATACGCGCCACACACCCGGAATACAACCCTGAAAACCATGACTTCTACTCCTACAGCAAGTACGAGAAGATAGTCATGGCCCTCAACGACTTCTATCCCGACCGCAACAGCAGCTGGATTACAAAGAAATTCGACTTCATTTACGACTTCATAGACACTTCCGAAGTCTCCGGCAAGCCCATCCTTCCCATCTCCGTTAAAGAAAAATCCAGCAAGGTACTCTTCCGCAAGGAGGGAGACAAGCATAAGGAATATATTGCCGGCATAAAACGCAGCGGCATAGACGAGGTGGCCGACGAAGAGAGCATCCAGCGCTTCCTGGAGGATGTGTTCCGCGAAGTGGATATTTTCCAAAACGACATCACGATGATGCAGAACCGTTTTGTGAGTCCGCTCAGCAACATAGCCGCTAATTACTACAAATTCTACCTTGATACCGTCCCCCTTATGGGCGAGCGTTGTCTGGAACTGAGTTTCTCGCCCCACAACCGCGAGTCATTCGGCTTCACCGGACGTCTCTATATTCCAGTTCAGGACAGCACCCTATTTATCAAGAAGATAGTCCTTAACGTGCCAAAAGCCATAAATCTGAACTATGTCAAGAACATATACATAGTCCAGAACTTCGAGAAGGCCGAAGATGGCTCCCGCCTCAAGGTGAGCGATGACATGACCGTAGAGTTCGAGATTATCCCGGGTACCCAGGGCCTGTATGCGCGTCGTCAGACCGGATACAAAGATTTTTCATTCGCCGAGCCGGAAAAGGAACTCGCCAGATACTTCAACAAGGACGGCACAAAATTCGTGGACGACTTCGCCGCCGTACAGCCGGAACAGTACTGGCATGACAACCGGCAGATGCCCATAAAGGAGAACGAGCAGGCCATGAAAAAGCTGCTCGCCCGCCTGCGGCAGGGACCTGTCTTCTACTGGACAGAGAAGGTGGTCACCGTCCTCGTGAGCGGATATATCAAAACCGGCAAAGACTCAAAATTCGACTTCGGACCCATGAACACCGCCATATCCGCGAACACTGCCGAGGGCGCGCGTTTCCGAATCGGAGGCATGACCACAGCCAACCTCTCCAAGCATTGGTTCACACGCGGTTATGTCGCTTACGGCTGTCGCGACAAGAAGTTTAAATATGGCGCCGAGGTGGAATATTCCTTCAACGAAAAGAAATACCATTCCCGGGAATTTCCCATCCATTCCATCCGCCTGGCACACAACTACGACCTTGACCAGCTCGGACAGCATTACCTCTTCACCAACCAGGACAACATTTTTCTCTCCTGGAAACGCAAACCCGACAACAAGGTCACTTACCGTCGCCTTACCTCGCTCAACTATAAGATGGAACGCCGGGGAGGTTTCTCTTTAGATGTCGGTTTCAAACACGAGATTCAAGAGGCAACCCGCTGGCTCCCCTTTGAAAACGGTTACGGAGACTGTTTCAAGCGCTTCACCGAGGCCGCCTTCACTCTCACGCTGCGCTACGCTCCCGGCGAGACATTCTATCAGACCAAGACACAACGAATACCCATCAACCTGGACGCACCCGTATTCCAGATGACTCACGAATACGGTCCCAAGGGAATGTTCGGCAGCGACTTCACTATGAACAAGACTGAGTTCTCGGTGCAGAAACGCTTCTGGTTCTCCGCCTTCGGATATACGGATATAATCCTTAAAGCCGGAAAAATCTGGAGTCAAGTGCAATACCCCGCACTTATGTGGCCAAACGCCAACCTGTCATACACTATTCAGCCGGAAAGCTACGCCCTGATGAACGCCATGGAGTTCGCCAATGACCAATACCTGAGCTGGGACCTTACATACTGGGCCAACGGCGCTCTCTTCAACCGTATTCCATTCGTCAAATACCTGCGTCTCCGGGAGGTGGTCTCCTTCCGTGGCCTGTATGGCAAACTCTCGGACAAGAACAATCCGGAGCTACATAACGACCTCTTCCGTTTCCCCTTCGACTCTTTCGCCACACCAATGAAGAAGATGCCCTATATGGAAGTAGGCGTAGGCATAGACAATATCCTCACTATCCTGCGTGTAGACTACGTCTGGAGGCTCACATACCGCGACACCCCCAACGTCGACAAAGGCGGCATCCGCGTACAGCTGCATTTCACCTTCTGACTTTACCCCGATATGTTCACAATCAGACCTGTCAACCCGGACGACGCCGCGCAGATATGCCGCATCTATAATCCATTCGTCATTCACACCGACATCTCCTTTGAGGTCAATCCCCTGACTGTACGACAAATGCAAGCCCGTATAGCCCTTATTACCGAATCATATCCCTGGTTTGTGGCCGAATCCGCGAATGGCCGGATATCCGGCTTCTGCTATGCGCACAGATGGAAAGGACTTTCAGCCTACGCCCGGACTTTGGAAACGACCATTTACATAGAACCGGAAGCCAAACGGCAAGGAATAGGCAGAGAGCTGATGAAAGCCCTCGAAAAAGAGTGCCGCTACCGTGGCTGCAAAGCGTTGATTGCCTGTATCACATCAACCAACCGGGAAAGCATATACTTCCACAAATCACTCGGATTCATTCAAGTCTCGGCTTTCACCGGCGTAGCTACAAAATTCGACCGGCCGCTGGATGTAACGGACCTCCAGCTAATCCTCTGAATACGACAAGGCAAGTCACATACGGCCGCCGAGAATATCGGACTGCCATTCCTTCTGCTGTGTTCCGCTTGACTCCGAATAATATATATACAACCCGTTGTCGCCGGCAACGATGTAGACGGCACTCACCGCATTATCCGTATCTATAACGTCAATCTGTTCCTCATGAAACGCTGATTTGTACACTACGGCATATAGCCCTTCATTCGACTTGGAGACACCCTCCGGAATGACATCGTCCATAAAACCGACGCAATCATTAAAACCGCCCCAGCCGGACTTACCTCTATAAACAATCTGCTCATGTCCTTTGCCGTCATCCAGCCGACAAACGACTTCGTAGTCGGGAGCGAGGTCTCCGAAAAACGGGAAAAGCACGACGGCATCAGCAACCGCCGAAACCGCAAAAAACGAAATAACCGATAACAAAATACGTCTAATCATAAATCACTGAATACATTTCAATTAAACAATGCCACAAATTTAACAAAAACAAACGAAACCACAAATAAGAAGCTGTATAATTGCCTGTTGACTCTACAGAATAAAGCCATTTAAAACAATATTTGTTTGAATAAAAAATAATCCGTACCTTTGTCAATAATATGCCAACATTTATCTTTACATATAAAAGACTTGCATACCTGATTCTGCCGGCAATACTCTGGTTGTCGGGAACACACGATGCCATGGGCGCCCGATTGTCAGAATCCGCAAGAGCTTTACTCCGCGATTGCGAAAACTCAGCTGACCTGCGCAAGTACGACAAAATGAAACAGAACGGACTCAGACTCAGACAAATGGGCGAGGCCGAAGGCTCGGAGGATGCCAAGAACATAGGTGAGACTTTCATTCTGCGCAGTTTGATTTGCGTGCATGACACCACCGACATCACCGCACGAATCGGACACATCCAGGAACTGATTGAAGACGCAGAAAAGCGCAAGGACTACGAGGCGTTAATATACCTCTGCCACCCGGTGGGGCTGTATTATCACTTCCTCGGCAACCAATTCGCCCAGGCTTCGCTATACGCCTATAAGGAACTGGACGCCGCACGCAATCTGAAAATGGAAAAAGCTGAAATAACCGCCCTCAATATGCTGGCCAGCATCTATTTCAGAAAACGAGACAATTCGGGCCTCGGCTTTGTAACCGAGGCTTACAACAAGTCAAAAAAAACAGGCTCTCAGTCCAATTTATACATAAGCGCCTGCAACTATGCCAATTATCTGTATAACGAGAACAAATTCGAACAAGCGCTGCAATATCTGGACGAAGCGACAGAGATAGCCGGAACACTACAGATGGAATCCGAAATGTCTTACCTTGACTCTTTCTACGGTGACATCTATTCCGCTATGGGCAACGATAAAATGGCCGAGACCTTCTATCTGAAAAGTTTTGCCGCGAACCCACAGACTTCGCGCTACGACCTGCTCTACGCCCGTATGAGCTACGCAAGTCATCTCCTACGGAACGGCAAGTACCGAGAAGCCTTGACCGAGCTGAACAAAACCCTGAACCTATCCAAAGCCTACAATATAAAGATATTCGACACTCATATTTACCAATTTCTGTCCATCTGCGAGGAAAATTTGGGGAACTATCCCAAGGCTCTGGAATACTTCAAGCTCTTTCACGAGGCTTCGGACAGTCTGGCAAGCGAAGCCAACAGCAAGGAGTTCGCCATCCTGGACCTGCGTTACCGCGTTTCCGAGGAAAAAAGGAAAAACGCCGCCCAACAGTTGCAGATGATGCGCCGTAACTGGATTATAGTCAGCATTTCTGCTCTCTTGGTAATAATTATAGTAGCCGGAATAATAATATGGAGGCGTGTCCGGAACCGTATGCGGGCTGACAAAGAGACAGTTCGCCGGTATCTGGAAAACCTTCAGACCGAAAGGAACCTGAGGCTACAGCTCGAAGAAGCCATGAAGCAGTCCGAAACCCAGCAAAACAAGTCGTCCATAACCGAAGGGCGACGCAACGAACTCTTCGCAACCCTTACGAAACTTTTAGAGGAAGAACATATATACCGCGACAAAGACCTGTCGTTGGAAAAGTGTGCCTCCATACTCGGCACAAACCGCACATACCTGTCGCAAATAGTCAACGAAATTTCCGGAGTATCTTTCCCCCTGTTCATAAATTCTTACCGTATAAACGAAGCTATCCGGCTGCTGTCCGACCCCGGCAACGACGAGCCGCTGAAAAGCATCTGCTTCAGTGTCGGTTTCTGCGCCACTTCCAGTTTCTACACCTTGTTCAAACAGAAAACAGGTGTCGCTCCTTCCATATTCCGACGGAACGTAAAGGGACTTTCTGCAACACAGAACGATTCAGTTATATAAAACTGCCATTCAGAATTTACAATTTACATATTAAATTGCCGAAAATTTGGCGATTACGGCATTTGTGGTGAAATTTGCTATCGGCTTAGGCAAATCATTCATCACGCAATGCCGCGCTTGGCCACTACCTTGAATTTATTAATTTCTAAACTAATTATTCATGAAGAGGACATTACTAATCTTTTCCGGTCTCTTCTGCATGGCAGCCGCTTCGGCGTCGGCTCCTCAGGAACAGCTACTGCCGCTGCCTCAGAATTTCGACCCATGGAACCTGAACTACAAACTCCCGTTGGAAAAATTTCAGGTCCCCGAGACATCGGCACCCGCTCCCAAGTCGCGAGTACGTGTGAACGATATGGCACGTGTGGACGGACAGCCCGAAGAACAGCAATACTTTGTCGTCGGACAGACTTTCCACAAAGACTACCGCTTCCAATACGACGGGGGCGCCATAGCTTCCTATAATATAGGAATAACGCTGGACGGCACAAAAGCCACTATCAGCAATATGTTCAACCTCGAGGCTCAGTCCACCGATTGGTCCAAAGGTGTAGACTACGATGTGGAAGGTGTCTACGATGCAGAGGCCAAGACCATTACAATCCCCACATCCTCCAATTTCAACTCCGCAACTGTTGCCGGCACCATCGGAGACTACTACACCTGCGTACTTCTGGCCGGCAATGTAACCGAAGATGGCAAACTCGTGCCGGAAGACAACCTGGTGTTTAATGTCAGCGATGACATGAAGACCATCACCTCCGACCAGAACTTCGTCATCATGAACTATACCAACGACGGTTCCATGGCTCTGGGTATGCAGACAGCCTATCGCCGCTTCTATGCCGTCCTGCCCGGCGAAGAGCCCAAGCTGCTGGCTTTCAACAACACTTTCGACTTAGGCGAGTCTTACCCCGACACTCCCGTTTCAGTGTCTATGAGTGTGTTCAACATCAGCAACGCGGCGGCGGACTTCGCCGTCGACATGGAGGCCGATGCCGACGCTTTCACGGCGACTCCTGAAACCGGTACGATCGACGCTCTTTCCTCTCAGGACTACACATTCACATTCAAGGCCCGGGAAGTAGGCGACTATGAGGGCCTCGCCACTATAGAATATGACAGCGACGCCGCTGATGCGGAACCTATTCAGGTACTGCTCGCCGGTGCCGTCAAGCCGATTCCCGACTATTCCGCTATTGTCAAGTCCGGAGAATACACTTTCTCGACAAGCCTGGAGTATCCCTTCGAGATGGTTCTCACGCCCGAAAACATACAGGCGGCACGCTCCACCGTCAACGGTCAGTACGGCAATTCTTCTCTGAGTGTGTCTTTCGAGGTTCCCGAAGGCAACATAGGCAAATTCTCATGGAATGGACGGAGCGTCAACACGGGCCAGTTTTACCAGAACGCCGGCGGTGTATTCGTGGATGACGCCGCTTCCGCCTACAAGGTAGAGCAAGGCACCGGCTCCATAGCCGATGAGCTGGAACTCGCCCCCGGCAAACACACCATCCGGTTCCAATACGACGGTTACTACTACACCGGTGACGCACAGAACGGTCTCTATGTCTACGACCTGAACCTCGTCAACACCGCCGCTCCCGCAGACAAGGCTGAAATAGAGACTCCCGAAATCAATCTCGGCAACTTTATCCTTGAGGATGGAGCTTCCGCAAGCGGCCACGCCACTCTCATACTCCGCAACCGTGGTCTCAATCCCCTCACGGTAAGCAAAGCCGTCAGCGACAACTCCGAGTTTGTAGCTACGGTGCCCACCTCCGACGCCGACCTGCTTGACACTCTGGAGATACCCGTAATATTCAACACCGATTCCGACGGCGAACACACAGCCACCGTCACTCTGACCACGAGCGCCGGCGAGTTCAAGGCAACCCTCGCCGCCAATGTAATCAAGATGCCGGACTACGGCTCACTCATTACCGAAGGCAAGGACCTTATCACTTCTTACGCCACCAATCCCGATTACCCTTATCTTGTTGAAAACGGCGTAGCTTACAACATAACCAGCGGTCAGGCCGACACAGAGGCCACCAATTCCTGGTTTGAGTTCAACTTCACAGTGCCCGAGGGCAAGATGGCCTATCTGGAATGGGACGGCCATACTTATGGAACTGTAGACCAGTATGGCGGATGGGTTGACTACGGCTACATAGAATACACGCACCCTATGAGCTCCGGTACACATCCGTTCCCCGGCGAAGACACTCCCGCCGACCACGAAGACCTTGACGAATACTGGGCCTCGAACATGATGTGCATCCCTGGTGACCACAAAATACGTTTTGGCTTCTATAAAAACGGTGACGGCGAAATCAACTCCAAAGACCGCTACGAGGTTTCCGACATACGTCTGCGTCTGAAAGACTTCAACGAGCATGATATGGAGGCTGATAAGGAAAACTTTGACTTCGAGCCCATCTACGTAGGTCAGGAACGTTACTCTACAGCCGCACTGACTGTCAAGAACACCGGTAGCTCTCCCCTGGAAATAACAGATGTGACATCCGACGCTCCTTTCTACGGCGTGATACCCAAAGATAAGGTAACCGTACAGTTCAACCAGACCACAGACCTCGGTGTCTGGTTCTATCCCGGCGAAGAAGGCACTTTCGAAGGCGACGTTACGTTCAAGACCAATGCCGGTGACCTCGTAATCCACTGCACCGGCTCCACACTTTCCGGCGAAGGCATCCTGCTGATGGGCGATGTCGAGGATTCAGCCAACGGCTGGAGCTTCTACGACGCAGACCGCGACGGCGACTGCTGGAACCTCGGTTACAACCTCTGGGGAGAATATCCCGAATGGTGCCACTCCGGCAAAAACTGCTTCGGCTCTCCCTCTTACACTTACGACCAGGGCGGTATCCAGCCTGACAACTGGCTGTTCTCCCCCGCTATTACAATCCCCGCCGACGGCGCCAAGCTCCGCTGGTATGCCGCATCTCACCACCACGAGCGATATGCCGAACACTACAGTGTCTATATCGCTGCTCCGGAGGAAATCCAGGACCCCGGCAAGCTGAACGACCTGACATCGGTATTCTCTGAGACTCTGCCCGAAGAGTCAGCGGATGTATGGCAGGAACACGTTCTTGACCTCAAGGACTATGCAGGCAAGCAGGTATCCGTATGTTTCCGTCACCACGACTGCGACAGCCAGTACGTGCTCAAAGTGGATGACATCTTCGTCTACACAAATAAGAAGTGGGATGAAATCAGCGGCGAACTTGCCGTAGACTTCATCGGCTCCGATAAAGACGTGGTTTCTACCGCCATCTACAATGTAAACGGTATCCGCCTGTCACAGCCCAGGTCCGGTGTCAACATCGTGACGGTGACATATAGCGACGGCTCAACCAAGACAACCAAAATGATTATCGACAAATGAAACGCTCCATTCTATCCTTAATAGCATGCCTGGTCCTCTTCGGGACCGGGTATGCCCAGATATCCGACATGACTCTCGGATATTGCAACGGCGAGATACCGAGCAAGGGCGACATATCCTTCGCCGAAGCGGACGCCGATGTCTCTGCTGCAATATTCATTCCGGCCGGCACCGTCAATACCCTGACAGGCAACGAGCTCACCGGCATGCGTGCCGCACTCGCTTCCCGTCTGAACATCGAGTCCCTCACAGTATGGGTGCGTACCTCCCTTGACGGCGAGAACCTGACAGAACAGACTATAACCGCATCCTCCGACCCTAAGATTGTCAAAGGATGGAACACGTTCAAGTTCGACACCCCGTACAAGTTTGACGGTAAAAACACCACAGGGCTCTATCTGGGATACACTTACCACCAGAAGAAATCCGCATTCGGCATAGCCGCTGTCTCCACCCCCTGCAACAATGCTTTCTATGTGAAATTCGGCAATTCCGACTGGGAAAACCGCTCTGACCAGGGATGTCTCTCTATCGAAGGCTTTATTCAGGGTGACAACCTGCCCAAAGTAAATCTCCAGTTAATGCGCATCGAGACCCCGGATGTCTATATAATAGACCGTGGCACTCTGGAAATTGACGGCCTTGTAAAAAACCTGGCCACACATACCGTCACAGGCTTTGATGTGTCGGTTATCGTCGGAGGCAACCGTGCGGCGACTTCTCATGTAGACTGCGACATTCCCTACAACACTACATACGACTTCAATGTCACTCTCCCCCTCGGAATCACAGAAGTCGGTACAGGCGAAGGTAAGGCCACTGTTCTGATCGATAACCTGACAGAAGGCAATGACGAGGACATGACCGACAACTCTCTGGATTGCTCCTTCCTGATTGTGCAGCACGACTACACACGCCGAATACTCGTAGAGGAGTTCACTACTGAGAAATGTCCCAATTGCCCGCGCGTGGCAGGATATATGCACGATGCTCTTGCCAAAGAAGAGTTCAAGGACAATGTACTCGCTGTATGCCACCACGTAGGTTACTACACGGACTTCCTCACTACTCCATTTGACTCGAAATACCTGTGGCTGTTCAATCAAGGCGGTTCCACCTTCGCTCCGGCCATGATGGCCGACCGCAAGGTTTATGAAAAAGAGTCTCCTATCTTCAATCCGGCCACACAATCCGAAATGGAAATGATTTGGCGCAACCACATCGACGAACCCGCTTTTGTGTCAGTCAACATTACCGCCGAATACGACGCTGTGGAACCCGACAAAATCCATGTCAAGGTCAACGGCTCCAAGTCGATGCCGGAACTTTGCGATAACCCCACTCTAACCGTCTTCCTGATCGAGGACGACATCGCAGCCAAATCCCAGGCCAACGGCGGTACTGGCTACGTCCATCAACACGTAAACCGCGCCGTAAACAGCACCTGGGGTGACCCTATCGTCTTTAACGGCGACGATTACACTTACGAGTGTGAATTTGCACTAAAGAATATATGGAACCGCGACAACCTCAGCATAGTGGCATTTATAGCCAACTACAACGAGAATGACCCTACGGACTGCGAAATACAAAACGCAAACCGCATCTTATTCTCCGAGATTACAGGCACAGCCATCGACTCGGTCTGGCATGGAGAGATAACTGAACCGGAATACTACACCGTATCCGGAACAAGAGTAAACAAAGACAATCTCCAGCCGGGCATCTACGTCCGCCTGCAGTCAGGCAAAGCCCAAAAAACAATCATCAGATAATACATACATTACTGTCTCCAAGGCGGTGGTATAGGAAATTCCTATACCACCGCCTTATTTTCGCACATCAGAAAAACGGATAAAAAATGCCGATAAGTTTAAAGGGCTTACTTCTTTACCGAAGTGAGACTCATTTATTTGTCCGCCTGGAAAAACACTATCTGACAGTAACATTTAACGAGCTTAACAGTTATCAATGGCCAGATTATAAATAAAGACAGATAGGCCGAATTACATTCACTCAAAAACAACACACTATACAACCATTACAATGACATTCCGAAGAACCATAACGTCCTACCTTAAATAGAATAGCAGAACCATTATAGCAAAATTAAAGGCACATAGTAAAAAACCTGTGTTTACGGAATAAAAATTATACCTTTGCAGCCAAAAACAGACTGCGATGGAAAAGAATCCTTATATAGAGCTGGCGGAATGCCTCCTGCCGGAAGAGATGGTAGAATACTTTGATGTGGTCAAGGTAGAGAAAACGAAAGAAACGCTTGACGTCACGCTTGAAGAGCGTGATGATGGAGTCGAAGGTTATGATGTGGGGCAACTCCGACCCAACGGATTCTATGAAGAGAGTGTTGTCAGGGATTATCCGGTCAGGGGACGCAAGATGTCGTTCCACATCAAGCGTCGGCGGTGGCTTGATACCGAGACCGGCAGGAGCGTAAGCCGCCGGTGGGTTCTAGTAGCAGAAGGCACTCGCTTCTCGAAAAAGTTCGCGGCTTTTTTAAAAGGTATGCTTGGACAGATACCCGATTACGGGCCGCTCTCTTGAGTGGTTTTTCGACATAGACGGAGATTTGTTCGAGCGTCAGTACAAGCGTCATCTGAGCGGTTACTGGCAGTGGAAAGATACGGCGGAGGAGCTTCACGCCGAGCAACGGCGGGTGTTCCCGCAGAATATCGGGCCACATCTGAGCATTGACGAGACCTCGCTCAGCAACGGCGAACTCTAAACAATCGTGACCAACAAGGATGCCCACGGTCGGGAACATTTGCTTGTGGCCATTGTGGCGACCACGGACAGCGACACGGTACTCCGTGCCCTCAGACAGATACCTTCCGTGCTACGTAACAGTGTGACCGAAATAACACTGAATCTCTCAGACAGCATGCGCAGAATCTGCCGGTACGCATTTCCAAGGGCTTCCCGTGTCATTGACCGGTTCCATGTCCAGAATCTGGCACTGAAAGCTGTTCAGGAGATACGCATCAAGCACCGGTGGGAGGCCATCGATGCAGACACAGAGGCCCGGGAACAGGCCAGACTCAGCGGTCTCATTTATGTCCCGAAGCGTCATGAAAACGGTGACACGCTCAAAGAACTCTTAGCCAGAGGGCGGTACGCCCTGTTCAAATCCCCGGAGAAATGGGCCCCTCGACAGCGGCAGAGGGCAGAGATGATGTTCGCGCTGTATCCCGACCGGAAAGCGGCATACGGTCTTTCCCGGAACCTGAGGGCAATCTTCAACAAACGCTCAATCAAAAGCGCTGCCAGACTGAATCCGGCACGTTGGTATAACAAGGTCGCAGAAGCCGGATTCCGTTCATTCAACACCATAGCCGCTACTGTATATGAACATCATGAGGAAATCCTGAACTATTTTGACAACCTCTCAACAAACGCTTCCGCAGAGTCAATCAACTCCAAAATCAAGGCTTTCAGAGCTAAGCTACATGGAGTCACGGATAAGAAATTTTCCATCTTTCGCCTATGCATTCTCTATGCGTAAACACAGCTTTTTTACCATACGCCAAATTAAATTCTTCCTTCATTCCTGAAAAAAACTACGGGTCAATTTACTTTGTATACCCGCGAGGTACTAAAGCGATAGAGACGTGTATATACAAAAAAAGACGGGGCAGCTGGCGCTGTCCCGTCT
>URIC01000050.1 GCA_900547755.1 uncultured Bacteroidales bacterium | reverse complement strand
AATATCAATTTTGCCCATGCGGCTTAGTATAAAATAATTTTTACGACTTACTTATTTAGAAAACGCGGGAAAATTAAAATTAGTTTAATTTAAGTAAACGAGGCCGTACAGAAAGTCTCCATACGGCCTCGAAATTCCGCCTGTTACCGGCATTATGGGAAAAAGAAAGACAGTCGGCTTGTAAGCCGGGTTATGTACGGTCAGGCCTAAGCCATCACGTGTCTGTCATTTATCTACTCCGTGCCTCACGACACGGCTCAAGCTGCCTACCCCCCGGCAACGGACGAGCCATCCTTAACTGCCGGTATATTTGGCATTGCAACCCATAAGATGTACGGACACCTCACGTCACCGTGCGGCCGGTGGGCTCTTACCCCGCCTTTTCACCCTTACCGGACCCCGCAGGACCCGGCGGTCATTCTCTGTTACATTGTCTTCGCGGTCGCCCGCGACTTCCCGTTAGGAAGTATGGCGCTCTATGTTGCCCGGACTTTCCTCCTTGCCTGCATTGCTGCCGACACGGCGACAGACGGTCCGGCTGTCTTTCTTATATTTATTTTACATTCACAAGTGTTTCTTTAGGTCTCTGCTGCATATACCGTCGTGCTGCAAGACCACGACGGCTGAAGTATCCGAAGAATCCGTTAATGCTGTAGACCACAAGCACAATGCCTGTGACCAGCGCAAGAACATCGAGTATCTTTTCAGCACCAATCACAAACACCGCAACACCGAACCCTATGCTGAGGACAGGAGCCGTAAGGAACCATCCGCTCAGGCCAAGCGTACGAATGTCGGGCATGAAATTGCAAAGCTGTATAACGCCACACAGCACAAGCAGCACACCCATGGCATATATAAGGTAATTGACAAAAAATGCAGGTACTATCACCATCAGCAGCCCTAAGATAAAGGATGCGCCGGAGACTATAATCAGTACCGGTGAACGCTTTATGCCGGCCTGCCTGGCCTTGTCAGATATAAAGACCGCGCTGAGCATACTCAAAATTCCAAGCACTAAAAATCCAATGCCCAAAATTATACACATACCCTCGAATATCTTCTCGCGGCCATGAAGCACTATCAGCAACACGCCGGCAATCAGAGTAAACAGATATGTGTAAATGAAACTCTTGTTGTTCATAGCTGTAACTGTATGGGTTATTGTCTATGCACTAATAACAATTTAACTATCTCACAAGTTTGCTCCGTTGTAAGACCGGTAGTGTTAAGGCACAAGTCATAGTTGTCGGCATGTCCCCATTTGCGGCCTGTATAATAGTTGTAGTAAGCGGCACGCTCGGAGTCCTTGCGGTCCAGCCAGTCATTCACGTCCTCTGCCTTCAGAAGCGGATTGCGTTCCAAGGTGCGTCTCACCCTCTCTTCCTTCCCGGCACAAAGGAATATGCTGACCAGATTGGGCAAGTCACGGCCAATATAGTCAGCCGTACGCCCTACAATGACACAGGGACCTTTCTCAAGAAGGTTGCGGATTACGTCGCTCTGCATCTTATAGAGGGTTCCACCGGTCATAGCCCCGGAAGTGAAATATGTCGAGGCTCCATAAGTAGCCCCTACCATAGACATAAAACGCGACGGTCGCTTCTCATCGGCCCTCTCGAAAAGGTCGGCTCGGAAACCCAATCTGTCGGAAGCCTCACGCAGCAATTCCTTGTCGTAATAAGACATTCCGAGACTTTCCGCAAGCAGTTTGCCGAGCTGACGGCCACCGCTGCCATACTGCCTGCCTATCACAATAATGTGCTCTTCCGGTTTCATCTGCCTTAATCGCTGTTGATAAAATTTCTACAAATTTATGATTATTTATCCGAATACCGAAATTTTTTTCTTATTTTTGCACGAAAATTATATCAGCGTTATGAGCAACAAAGACACTCAAGAGGCTACCGAAAGTATCGGAATGAAGGCGTACGAATTTCTGGTAGACAACATTAACGGAGATAAAGAATTGATTGACAATGCCATAAACGACATAGTCAAATCTGATACCACCGGACAGTTCACCGCAAGTGCCGCAAGATTTCTCTCTGCAATAGACCCGGAGAGCTTCGCTCCTCATATAAACATCCTGTTGCAGTCAGTCATAGACAAAGACCGCGAAAAGCAATATATGCCCGCACTGTTGCCCGCCATTTGGGGCACAGACTACATGAATCGCGCCGAAGAGCTGAGAGACCAGGACGACAATTTCCGCCGCATATTCAAGCGTGTACATCCTATAGGCATTATCTGACACCCGGCAACAATACATCCGTGCTTAATATACTCTAATTATGAACAAACTCTTATTGGCGGCCGCCGGACTCCTGATTTGCGCCGGGATGATGGCACAAGCCCCGAAGACAACTGAAATACAGATGAACAAACCTGCAAAACAATTGGTGATAGACACTACGGCTACAGGCCCTGTCTACGAAATAAAAACAGACCTCGGCAGCATTAAAGTGCGCCTGTACGACGACACGCCGCTCCACCGGGACAACTTTGCGAAACTGGCTGATGCCGGCGAGTATGACAGCGTACTCTTCCACCGCGTAATAAAGGACTTCATGGTCCAGACTGGAGACCTCAATTCCAAGAATCCCGATAATAAAATACCTTTAGGCGCCGGTGACAACGGATACACTGTCCCCGCTGAAATCAGTTATCCCGCCCATTTCCACAAATACGGGGCGTTGGCGGCAGCACGTACCGGTGACGAAGTCAATCCCGAGCGTGCCTCTTCCGGCTCACAATTCTATATTGTTACCGGCAATGTATGGAATCCTTCCTCACTGGCGCGTGTGGCGGAAAATTCCACCAATAAAGAGCGTCAGGCTTACTTTCAAAAATTAGTACGCGAAAATTGGCCTGAAATTCAGAAACTCCAGCAGGCCAATGACTCTGTCGCACTTGACAGGATGCGCGATGAGATGATTGCCAAGACAGAATCCGCAGTCAAACCGGCTGCCATGCCAGACAATGTGGCAGCCGTGTACACGACTATCGGTGGCACACCCCATCTGGACGGCGCGTACACTGTGTTCGGAGAGGTACTGGACGGAATGGACGTAGTGGAAAAAATACAGGCCTCGCAAACAGACCGACAGGACAATCCCGTCACTCCCATCCGTATAATCAGCGTCCGCCGCGTAGAAAAATAACGTGTTTAAAGACCTTTGACATAAATATATAGGGATTTATTTTCCCAAATCCCCAAAAAGTTGTAAATTTGAACGCATAAACTTTTCGGTGCTCCCCGAAAATAATACTCACTCAATTTCAAAGACATGAACGAGCTTGAAAAGACAATCCCTACAGAAGGGAATGTCAAGAACCAGAATGCCCCCGAGGCTCCCGTTTCTTCTGCTCAGGCAGAAGCCACAGAGAATGTTCCCGCTGAAACTGCGACAGCCGAAAACGCAGAAACCGCCCCGGCACTCCTGACTACCGACCCCGGCACCGAGGAAAAGGCCGACAGCCACAAGTATTTCCAGATGACAAAGAGTGAACTGGCCGATACCTTGGCGGCGATAGTCGAGGCCAAGGAAGCTGACCGGCATAAGGAAGTGGCCACTATCAAGCAGGCTTTCTACTTGCTCCGCAACGCCGAATTGGAAGCCGAGGCAATGAAATTCGCCGAAGAAGCCCAGCCCGGCGACTCCTTTGTAAGCGCCACCGACCCTGAAGAAGTGCGTTTCAAAGATTTGCTCGCCTCCTTCCGCGAGATGCGCAACGCTTATCTCGCAGCCGAAGAGGAACGCCGCATCAACAATCTGGCCAAAAAGAACGAAATCATAGACAGGCTTAAAGCGATTGCCGCAGATATTGACAATATAAACCTGCATATAAACGAAGTACGTCAGTTGCAGGAAGATTTCAAGACAATCTCCGACATCCCCGCCGGCGCTGTCAACGAAAGCTGGAAGAACTACCAGCTGGTGGTAGAGCAGATTTTCGACTGTCTGAAGATGAACAAAGAGCTTCGCGACCTTGATTTCAAGAAAAACCTGGAAGTAAAGCGCGACCTCATAGAGCAGGCCAAACTCCTTACCGAGGAATCCAATGTGATAGAGGCCTTCAAGAAATTGCAGGCCTTGCATGACCTGTGGCGCGAGGCCGGTCCCGTAGCCAAAGAATACCGCGAGGACATCTGGGCGGAGTTCAAAGCTCTCTCCACAATCGTCAACAAGCGTCACCAGGACTATTTCGAAGCCCGCAAACAGAACGAGCAAGCCAACGAGGCCGCGAAGACCCTGCTCTGCGAACAGATTGAAGCCATAAAAATCGACGAGCTTAAGACTTTCGCCGCCTTCGAGGAAGCAACCACAGCCATCAAGGATATGCAGGCCAAGTGGAAAGAACTCGGCTTCGCCTCCCGTAAGGCCAACAACGCCCTGTTCACACGTTTCCGCAAGGCTGCCGACGACTTCTTTGCCCGCAAGGCTGAGTTCTTCGCCAACACCAAGGCAGAACTTGCTGTAAACCTGGAGAAGAAAATAGCTTTGTGTGAAAAAGCCGAAGCCCTGAAAGACTCCACAGATTATAAGAAGACAGCAGATGCCATCATTGCCCTTCAGGCAGAGTGGAAAACCATAGGCAGCGTACCTCGTAAGCATAGCGACTCCGTATGGCAACGCTTCATGACCGCATGCAATACATTCTTCGACGCGCGCAAAAAAGATATGGCAAACCGTAGACAGGAAGAGAACGAAAACCTTGCCGCCAAGAAGCTCGTTATCGAGGCCCTCAAGGCTATCCCCTCCGATGCCCAGCGCTCTGAGGTGATTGAAACGCTCAAGGAGCAACAGGCCCGTTGGAATGCTATCGGTCATGTCCCCTTCAAGGTAAAAGACAAACTCTATGACGAGTACCGCGAAGCCTTATCCGCAGTACGCAAGAACTTCGACCTGCGCGAGAGTCGCGCCCGCATGAACCGCTTTGAAGAGCAGCTCAACGGTCTCAACGGTGACGAGCGCAAGCTGGCTCGCGAGCGCGACCGTCTCACCCGAGCCCTGGAGCAGAAACGCAACGAACTAAAGACATTCGAGAACAATCTCGGCTTCTTCAACATCAAGAGCAAAGAGGGCAGCAGCATGCTTCGCGAAATGGAACGTCGTACCGAGCGCATCAAAGATGAAATCAAGGAGCTTGAGAATAAAATCAAACTGACGAACCAAAGCAAAGCAGAAAAGAACGAGGCCGAAGAGCCTGAAGCATAATTTGCCGCGAACTTCCCAAATCCTCTTGAAAAAGAGGAAATTCCTGAAATACCACTTGACACCATATCGCATTGACCCGAAACGGTCAGTGCGGTATGTCTGACCTACGTAACTATGAGCGCACTAAAAAGCGACAAGATAAGACTTGGCAAGTATCTGCAAGCCTTCCTTATCATCGGCGATTTTGCTGTGATTAATCTGGCATACCTGCTGGTATGCCTTATTTTCAATGTGTCCCAAGAGTTTGAGAGCAAGCTCGTCTGGCTTGTCGCCAACGCCGCTTTTGTGCCCTCGGTGCTGTTATATTCGGACATACACAGACTTCGCATCCTCTATGCCGACAGGGTTGTGCTGCAGGCCTTCAAATCCATTTTCGTCTACGGCCTATGTATGACGGTACTCTTCTATGTGCTCGGCGTATTCGACGTGGGTTGGAAGGCAGGGGTCATTTTCATGTGCATGAGTTTCCTGCTTATGTCCGTCTGGTGGGTCATAGCCCACAAGATACTGAAGAAAGTAAGACGTATGGGCCTGAATTTCAAGCGTGTGATAATTGTAGGGGCACACGGCAACGCCACTACGCTGCTGTCTGAAATTCAGGAAGATGCCGGATACGGATATCATATAATGGGTTTTTTCGACAACGACCCTAAACTGCTTGAAAACTTCTCGGATTATTTCACCGCTCCCATGTATATGATTGGAGAGTTCGTGCGTAAGAATAAGATAGACCTGATATTCTATACTCTTGATGCCGGCGACGAAGCCCCTTTGGCTGAAGTTATGGGCATTGCGGATGAACAAGGCATCGAGTTTGTGTACATACCCAACTTTTCACGTACGCTTCGCGGCCACTTCGTGCAGGAGATGGTGGGGTCACTTCCAGTGATGACCCATACTATCTCCCCTCTTACCAAACACTACAACAGTTTGCTTAAGCGTGGTTTCGACCTTGCATTCGCTATCCCGGTGTTGTTGCTCTCCCCTATCTGGGCGCTGCCTATAGCCATCGGCATCAAACTTTCCTCACCCGGTCCCGTTCTCTTCAAACAGAAGCGTACCGGCATAAAAGGAAGGGACTTCACCTGCTACAAGTTTCGCACAATGCGAGTGAATGTAGATGCCGATTCCCGTCAGGCCACGGAAGATGACCCTCGAAAGACCAGATTCGGAGATTTCCTGCGCCGTTCCTCGCTTGACGAACTGCCACAGTTCCTTAACGTCCTGCTTGGCAACATGAGCGTAGTAGGGCCTCGTCCCCACATGGTAAGTCAGACCGAAGACTATCGCCGCCTCATTGACAAATACATGGTCCGTCACGCAGTGAAGCCGGGTATATCAGGCTGGGCACAGGTCAACGGATATAGAGGTGGCACCAAATATCTGTGGCAGATGGAAAAACGTGTGGAATACGATGTGTGGTATATCCATAACTGGAATATTTTCCTTGACATCAAAATAGTTTTCCTAACCATCTTCAACGCTTTGCGAGGTGACAATAACGCTTATTGAGATGAACAGAATGAAATTTATATTACTTACAGCAATAATCGCCTTGTCTTCAACATCTTTTTCCTTAAAAGCCACCGAACCGGACGTAGATTACGACCGGGGTATCCAGCTTCTGGATGCCGGCCAATATAAGGATGCGCTGAAGGCTTTCGGACGCTCGGCAAAAAAAGGGAATCTTGATGCCGAATATCAGATAGGGATTATGTTTCTGGAAGGACAAGGGATAAATCCGAATCCTGAAGATGCCGCGTACTGGTTTCGCAAAGCCGCCCAAAACGGACATGCCGCTTCACAATTCGAGATTGGTTACTGTTTCCTTAACGGAACAGGCGTGCAGAAAGACGAGCGAATGGCAGGCGAATGGTTTTGGCGCGCCGCAGAACAAGGAGACCCGGATGCCGCGCTGTTAGTGGCACGTATGTACCGCAACGGCACAGGTATGAAGCAGGACACCGAGATGGCCCGCAAATACTTCCGTATAGCAGCCGACGCCGGTATCGAGGAAGCTAAGTCGGAGCTTGACCGGCTCCCGGCACCAATAAAAAAGCCTGCAAAACAGACTTATAACAAAAGGAAGCGCAAATAAATGGATTACATACTGCCGATAGTCTGTCTGCTCGTTGGCCTGGTGCCGAGTCTTATTCTTTTTTCTCTCCGCAAAAAAGGCGACACCGTTTCCCAAAGACATACTGATGAGATGCGACGTCTGCACGAAATGCAGATAAAATCAATGCAGGAGGCCCAGGCCTTGCAGATAAAAACGCTCCACACAAACCAGAATGAGCAGATTGCCGCGCTGAAGGAGAGTCAGGCCAGACAGATAGAAACCATCACCCGGGCGCAGCAGGAGCAGATAGCAGCCCTGAAAGAAGAATTTCAGCAGGAACGACGGCAGATGCAAGAACGCGCCACCAGACAGGAGGAAGACATCCGGCGTGAGAATGTGGCTCAATTCAAGGCTTTGGCTGCGGAAATACTTACTGCGCAGACCGCCGGCCTGAAACAGACTAATTCCGAACAGCTCAAGGCTATACTCACCCCGTTGTCCGAGAATATAGAGAGTTTCCGTAAAGCCGTAAACGACAGCTATGTGCAGGAATCCGCTTCCCGCAAATCCCTCACTGACCAGATAGACCGTCTGATGCAGCTTAACGAGACCATAGGCGCCGATGCCAAGAACCTGACCTCCGCCCTCAAAGGCAACTCCAAGGTCCAGGGCGACTGGGGAGAGATGATTCTCGAGACAATGCTGGAAAACGCCGGTCTTGAAAAGGGGGTCAACTTCATCTCGCAGGTAACCCGCCGCGAAGACGGCACAGCGCTTCGCGACGAACAGGGCAACCTGCAGCGCCCGGACGTAATCGTGCTTTTGCCGGACTCCCGCAAGTTTATAATTGACTCCAAAGTCTCCCTGACCGCATACACCGACCTATGCGCCGCCGAGACGGAGCAGGACAGACGCATTTACGCCAGACGCAACCTTGAGTCCGTGCGCAACCACATTGACGAACTCGCAAGAAAAGACTATCCCAAATCAGTGGACGGAAGTGCCGACCACGTCCTTATGTTTATCCCCAACGAAGGAGCATACATCGCCGCCATGCAGGCTGACGCCGACCTGTGGACATACGCCTACCGGCACAATGTGGCCATTGTCTCTCCCACTCATCTTTTCTCGGTGATGAAGATTGTCTCTCAGCTTTGGGTCCAGGACAAGCAGAACCGCAACACTTTGGAAATAGCCAATAAAGGAGGCAGACTGTACGAAAAAATAGTAGGCTATGTATCTGCCCTCCAGGATGTGGGCGCTGCGCTCAAAAAAGCCACGGACAGTTACGAGACCGCCTACTCTCGCCTATATCAGGGGCGTGGCAACGTGGTGAAACTGGCACAGGACCTCAAGGACCTCGGAGCCAAAACGGCCAAAACATTGCCGCAGAATCTACTGGATAATTCAGAGCATCCGGAACCCTTGGCCGATTAACGCTCGCCACAGTCAATACACGCACAATCACAGAGTGAAGAAGTATTTAAAAGTGTTGAATAGTGTGCGTAAAAGCGTTTTCGTATGTCAGATTTTTTTTGTAATTTTGCTTTGATTTAGCCGACGCAACCCATGGTCGACTGATGCTCTCTCCTTAAAGGTGGCGTCACGAGAGGTTTCCCTTTCGCGTGTGCTTTTTCGTTTACTTTCAAGATTGACAGTTTAACACACATGCAGCAACAAGAAGACAGAATAATCCCGGTAAACATAGACACCGAGATGAAAAAAAGCTACATCGACTATTCGATGTCAGTTATTGTGAGCCGTGCCCTCCCGGATGTAAGGGATGGTTTCAAACCTGTACACCGACGTGTGCTTTACGGCATGAATATGCTTCATAACAATTATGCCGGTGAGACTAAGAAAAGCGCACGTATCGTGGGTGAGGTCATGGGTAAGTACCACCCTCACGGCGACTCATCCATCTATCTGACCATGGTACGTATGGCCCAGGAATGGAGTCTCCGCTACCCCCTGGTGTTCGGACAGGGAAACATGGGTTCCATTGACGGTGACTCACCGGCAGCCATGCGTTACACAGAGGTGAAACTCGAGCGCATGGGCGAAGAGATGCTGCGTGACCTGGACGCCGACACCGTTGACTTCGACCCCAACTTCGACAATACCCTTACCGAGCCTTCCGTCCTCCCTACCCGTATACCGAACCTCCTTGTCAACGGTGCCAGCGGCATCGCCGTGGGTATGGCCACAAATATGCCTCCTCACAACCTTACAGAGTGTCTGGATGGCGCTGTCGCCCTGATAGACAATCGCGACATGACTGTGGAGGACCTGATGCAGTACATCAAGGCCCCGGACTTTCCCACCGGCGGCGAAATATTTGGCCTTCAGGGTGTGAAAGACGCTTTCGAAACCGGACGCGGACGAATTGTAATACGTGCCAAAGCCGAAATAGAGACTGAGGGAGAACACGAAAAAATCGTGATTTCCGAGATTCCATACGGCGTAATCAAGAAGGAATTGGTGAAGAGCATCGCCGACCTGGTGATTGAGAAAAAGATAGACGGTATCGCCGACATTACCGACACTTCGGCTCGAGGACAGATTGACATCACCATTGACATAAAGCGCGATGCCAACGCATCTGTAGTCTTAAACAAGCTCTACAAGATGACACAGCTACAGACTTCTTTCTCAGTCAATAACGTAGCGCTTGTGAATGGACGTCCCAAGACACTGAACCTTAAAGAATTGCTTGAGGCTTTCATTGACCACCGACATGAGGTGGTAATACGCCGCACAAAATTCGAACTCCGTAAGGCTGAGGAAAGAGCGCATATCGTGAAGGGCCTGATGATAGCCTGCGACAACATCGATGAAGTAATCCACATTATCCGTTCTTCCAAGACCACCGATGAGGCTCGTGAACGACTGGGCCAGCGATTCCAGCTGGATGAGATACAGACTCGTGCAATTGTAGAGATGCGTCTTCGTCAGCTCACCGGACTGGAAATGGACAACCTGCGTGCCGAATACGAACAGCTTATGGCCACCATAGCTCATCTGAACGAAGTGCTTAGCAACGACCAGGTTTGCCGTGACCTCATAAAAACAGAACTCATTGAAATACGTGACAAGTACGGAGACGAGCGCCGCACGGTAATCAACCCCTTCAGCGGTGACTTCAATGCAGAGGACTTCTACCCCAATGACCCGATGATTATCACCATCTCACATCTCGGATACATCAAACGTACCCCGCTGGCCGAGTTCCGCGCCCAGCACAGAGGTGGCGTAGGAGCAAAAGGCAGCGACACCCGCGACTCAGACTTCATTGAACATATATATCCGGCCACTAACCACAATTATATGCTCTTCTTCACTCAGAAGGGCCGTTGCTACTGGCTAAAAGTATATGAAATCCCCGAGGGCGGCAAGAACACCAAGGGACGTGCCATACAGAACCTGCTGAATATAGAGAGCGATGATGCCGTAAATGCGATTATCCGCATAGAGCATCTGAACGACGATGAATATACTGAAAGCCACAACCTGATTTTCTGCACCCGCAAGGGTATAATCAAAAAGACCCCGCTTAAGGCTTATTCCAATCCGCGTAAGGTAGGTGTGAACGCTATTATAATCCGAGAGGATGATAAGGTGATAGATGTATGTCTTACCGATGGTGACTCCGAGGTGATAATGGCCGATAAAATGGGCCGCGCCATCAGATTCCACGAGAGTCAGGTTCGCGAAATGGGCCGCATGAGTACAGGAGTTAAGGGCATGACCCTCGCTGAGGACGAAGATGACGAAATTATAGGCATGATAACCATGTCCCGCAACACTGACAACACTGTAATGGTGGTATCGTCAAAAGGTTACGGTAAGCGCTCTGTCGTAGATGACTATCGCATCACCAGCAGAGGTGGCAAGGGAGTAAAGACTCTGGCTCTTACAGACAAGACCGGTCACCTGGTGGCTATAAAAAGCGTGACCGATGAGAACGACCTCGTGATTATCAACAAAAGCGGCATCACCATCCGTATGCCGCTTGCCACAGTTCCTGTACAAGGCCGCGCTACCCAAGGGGTCAAGCTCATAGACCTCACAAAGCGAGGCGATGTGATTGCATCCGTCTGCAAAGTTGATTCTGACCCTAAAGACGAAGATGAAGAGCTGCCGGAAACAGATACACCTGATTCCGAGACAAACGATTAAACCTTTTGTATAAAAAAAGCTCAAAATCAAAAAACAAACAGACAATGTGTCCGTTATATTTTAAATGCAAGGAATCAAAACATATTTCGGCACATTGAAACACCGTAAAATAATTGAACTAAACATAAACACTCACGGACATGAAGAAAATTTTTGCACTTGCCCTCGCAGCGGCCGCAGTGTTCTCAGTACAGGCACAGGATGTGAAGGAGATGTACGAGTCTGCCAAGAAACTTGATGATGCTTTCAACAAGGCAAAACCCACTCAGATGTCTCCTGACCGTCAGGTAGACGCGCCTACCGCCAAAGGACTGCTGGACGCCATTCAGCAGTACGAACAGATAATGAAACTTGAGGCTGAGTCCGGCGCAAAGCCCAAGTTCACCAAGAAGATTATGGACAGCATGAAGAAGCATGCCGAGGCTGCCGACTTCAACGTCGCCGCAGTAGCGCTTTTCAACGGTGGCCTGCAATATCCCGAAGCATATACCGCTTTCATGTTGAGCGGCGAATCCAGCAAGGAAATGCAAGTTCCCGACTCTATCTATGCCATTGACTTCTTCAATGCAGGCAACTCAGCATACGGTCGTGACTTTGAGGCTGCCGCCAAAGCCTACGATGCAGCCATCAGCGCGAACATAAGCGACCCACAGGCTTTTGTTTACGCTATCGGCGCCCGTCAGAACCTTATGAGCCAAAAGCCTGAAGCGGCTGACAAGGCACGTAAGGAAATCCACGATGTCGCAAAGATTGGCGTCGACAAGTTCGGCTATAATCAGGACTTCATCTTCAACAACTACCTCCAGTATTTCTTTGACACCGAAGACTTCGACAGCGCGCTTGCAGAACTGGCAAAGGCAGAAGCCGCAGATGCGTCAAATGCCAATGTTTACCGTCTGCGCGGTATCATAAGCAACGCAAAACACGACTACCTGGCGTCTGTACCCGCTTTCGAGAAAATGAGCGAGCTCACAGACAAATATGACTACCTCCTCAAGGCTGCCGCTGACCTCAACAGTGTGGGTAAAGCCATAATGGGTAACATTGCCAACCCCACTCCCGAAGACAAGGCTCAGATTCTCCACATATTTGATTCTGCCCTTAAAATCGCCAACAAGGCTAAGACAGCTCCCGATGCCGACAGCCGCGTCTCTAATGAAATCGAGGATATAGAGTACAATATTGAAAACGCAAACAAACTCTGATTCACATACATTCAAGTTCCATTTTCCGGTACTTGAATAAATAAGACATCTACAAGGGGCTGTGTCAAAATATTAAATTTGATGCAGCTCCTTATCCTTAAGAAGTTGACCTCAAGAATACAGTGGATTTTCTAAGAAAAAACCGTCTCTCCAGAACGATGAAATGAAAAAATGGACTTTTTGCATATTTGCGACACTCTGTCTGTCCGCCGCTTTTGCTTTTGCCGCGAATCCGCGCAAAAATATCCGGCAGGCCAATAAACTGGCCGGCGACTACACAAAGGTGAAGCAGGCAAGGGAGTTGATAAATGAAGTACTCGCCGACTCAACATTTACTCCGGACGCCTATACCTACTTCGTAGCCGGGAAGATAGAGCGCGAGGCATACCGTCATTTCTATAAAATGCTGTCCATTAATCGTAAAGACCCTAATGTAGACCTTGTATCCATGGGCGATGCCCTGATGAGCGCAAACCGCTATTTCACCAAATGTATGGCTTTGGACTCAGTGCCGGACAAACATGGGGTAATCAAGGTAAAATACAGTCCCGAATTGGCGGAGTGGCTGAATATTTCGGCACCGGCCCTCTACAATGCCGGCATCGCCTACATGAATAAGAAACACTATTACCCCAAGGCCTACAATGCCTTTATGGAATACGCATCCCTCCCGGACAAAGCCTATTTCCATCCCGATATTCCGATGAGCGACTCCATACGGGCCAACGCATATTTTTACGGCGGCGTAATGGCTTACAATGCGCATGAATACGACAAGGCCTTCAATGCTTTCCGAAAGG
Organism: uncultured Bacteroidales bacterium; assembly: GCA_900547755.1. GTDB lineage: Bacteria > Bacteroidota > Bacteroidia > Bacteroidales > Muribaculaceae > Lepagella. Next base: position 1,214 of record URIC01000050.1, on the reverse strand, counting down.
CACGCAAAAACGGATACACGCGCAAAGAAGTGTTCCTGAACCAGATTTCCTCCTTATCAAACATTATTAAGGCACATCCCGAAATGCGCGACTCGCTGGGACGGGAAGTGACTCGTACAGCCGGCGATGCCCTGAAAATACATGGAGTGGACAAAACGCCTGTATTCATTCAAAAATATGTGGCCGGACTGATGATTGAAGAGTTGCCCGGACAGGCACTCGCAGCTATAGACACAGCCCTGGACAAGAATCCGGAAATGGCGCTTCTGCACAACATGAAGGCCGGTGTCCTGGCATCTATGAATCGCAAGGATGAAGCTGTGGCGGAATATCGCAAAGCCGCCGATTACAGCAACGCCGACATCCACACTCTAAAAAGCGCCTCTAAATATATCGCCTCTGTCGGCATCGAGAAACTTGACAGCATCAAAGGGCGTGGACGTAGCGCCCGTGAAATGGCGAAATCCATACGCGAAAAATATCTGCGTCCTGCCTTGCATTACGCCAACAGGGCTGCTGAATCAGCCCCTGAGGATGCCGAAATCAAGAATACTATCGAAACCGTTACATACCGATTGCACTAATGGAATACACTATCAAAGAAGTAAAACCCGGCATGGAGATTCCTGCCGAGATGCTTGACCTGTACAAAGACGCTTTTCCTCCTGAAGAGAGAAGACCATGGGATACCCCTGAGGATGTCCGTCTCTTCATGGACGGACATCCTCGGATGCACATGAAAATAATGGAGACAGATAACAGATTCGTCGGTTTCCTAATTTACTGGCACCTGACGGACAACGTTATTTACGGAGAGCATCTTGCCACCTTGCCACATCTGCGTGGCAACGGTCTCGGTGCAAAATTTATCGCAGACTTCGAGCGTACGGACCCCGACATGGAGTTGGTACTGGAAGTAGAGCCGCCGGTGGACGAACTTACCCTTCGGCGTATTGGTTTCTACCGACGCTTAGGCCTGGTATTGCATACGGACATCCGCTATATCCAGCCCCCCTACGCTCCCGGTCAGGATTCCATCGAACTTAAACTTATGAGTACTCCGGGCTTGAAAGGCAGTAAACTGAGTGAACATATAGTGCCGACACTGCGCAGCACTATTTATGGAGTCTGAAGGAGTTACAGAGTATAAATAAACAGGAAGAGGCTGTCTAACAACGAAAGTTAGGCAGTCTCTATTTTATACACAAAATCAG
>URIC01000049.1 GCA_900547755.1 uncultured Bacteroidales bacterium | reverse complement strand
AATCCAAGTCGCGATTCCGACCCATAATTAACGTTTATTTTTAAACAACCTCTAATGCTTATGAGCTCCACCACTCCGCTTCTTGAACGCCTCGAACCGCTTGACGCGCGTTTCGCCGAAGTCGGAACACTTATCACCGACCCCTCTGTAATCGCCGACCAGGCACGTTATGTGAAACTTACAAAGGAGTATCACGACCTCGGGCGCATCTGCGAGGCCACCAGGCGCTACCGTACCCTGTTGGGCCGTATGGAGGAGGCCCGTCAGGTATTGGAGGCCGAGACTGACGAGGAGCTGAAGGCCATGGCCCGCGAAGAGATGGAAGAGGCCCGCACGGCTATTCCCGTTCTGGAGCAGGAGATAAAACTTTTGCTTATCCCCGCCGACCCCGACGATGCCAAGAATGCGATTGTGGAGATACGTGGCGGTACGGGAGGTGACGAGGCCGCTCTGTTTGCCGCAGACCTCTTCCGTATGTATCAGAAGTATGCCGAGAGCAAACACTGGCAGTTGGCTATAACCAGTTATTCCCCCGGTGCGAGCGGCGGTTACAAGGAGATTATATTCTCCCTTGCCGGCGAGGGCGTGTACGGACTGATGAAGTATGAGAGCGGTGTGCATCGTGTGCAGCGCGTTCCCGCCACGGAGACTCAGGGACGTGTGCATACCTCGGCCGCCACTGTGGCTGTCCTTCCGGAGGCTCAGGAATTCGAGGTGGAGATACATGAGGGCGAAATAAAATGGGACACTTTCCGAAGTGGCGGCGCAGGCGGGCAGAACGTTAACAAGGTGGAGAGCGGTGTCCGCCTGCGTTACAACTGGAAAAATCCTAACACAGGCCAGGTGGAGGAAATACTGATAGAGTGTACCGAAACCAGGGACCAGCCCAAGAACAAGGAGAGGGCGCTCTCCCGTCTGCGCACATTTATTTACGACCGCGAACATCAGAAATACCTGGACGACATAGCTTCTCGCCGCAAGACGATGGTCTCCACCGGCGACCGCTCGGCCAAGATACGTACTTACAACTACCCGCAAGGACGTATTACCGACCATCGCATAGGCTATACCGTCTACAATCTGCCGGCCTTCATGGACGGAGACATTCAGGATTGCATAGACCACCTTATTGTGGCGGAGAACGCCGAGAAACTCAAAGAAGCCGAACTCTAATCCCATATATACAAATGACAAAACAAGAACTCATAGACCTCATTAAGGAGCGCCGCTCCTTCTTATGTGTCGGACTTGACACAGACCCGGCCAAGATGCCGGCCTGCGTAAGAGAAGGGGAGGACCCTGTGTTTACTTTCAACAAGGCGATAATCGATGCCACAGCTCCATATTGCGTTGCATATAAACCCAACACGGCCTTCTACGAGAGCCTCGGGCTAAAGGGCTGGGAGGCTCTGGAAAAGACAGTGGCTTACCTTAAAAAAAATTATCCCCGCCACCTGGTGATAGCAGATGCCAAACGCGGTGACATAGGCAACACCTCCCGTATGTACGCATCCACATTCTTCGACCTCATGGATGTGGATGCCGTTACCGTGGCTCCCTATATGGGCGAAGATTCCGTGACCCCTTTCCTCGGCCACGAGGGTAAGTGGGTGGTGCTCCTGGCCCTTACCAGCAACAAGGGCAGTCATGACTTCCAGTTCCTGACAGACGGTGAGGAAGTGCCTCTTTGGGAAAAAGTGATACGCACCTCGCAGAAGTGGGCCGGCGCGGACAAAATGATGTATGTGGTGGGCGCGACACAGGGCGCCATGTTCGCCGAGATACGTCGTGTGGCTCCCGAGTCTTTCCTGCTTGTGCCCGGTGTGGGCGCCCAGGGAGGAAGTCTTGAGGAAGTCTGCAAGTATGGCATGACCTCCGAGTGCGGACTTCTTGTCAACTCCTCTCGCGGCATAATCTATGCCGGTCATGACGAAGACGGCCGCCGAGGCCCGCAAGCTCCAGAGACAGATGGATGCCGCCCTTTCTGCAAAGGGTATCTGAACAATACGCATCTGTGATTCGTTATAACGCTGTGTGCGGACATCGGGTCTGCGCGCAGCGTTTTTTTAACGCTCCATCAGAATCTCGAAAAACTTGAACTTAATTATAAAACTATGAAAATCAGAAGACTATTTCCATTGCTTTTTGCATCGGCTCTATTCATCCCCTTTGTGGGTTGCGATGACGATGACGACTACGACAAGGACAACGACTACGCCGAAGGAATTGTCGAGATAAACGATGTGGACTGCACGGCCGGGAGCTACGGCGGCTATTCGGGTTGGGATAACGACAGACAGCTGTTTGTGATGCCTCTGACTTATAGGTTTACCTACGGCACCGAGGTCACTGACGGCTATTTCACATTTACGTTCACAGGCGCTATTCCGAAGGTGGGTGACAATCTGGCTGTAGGGCGCGACCTTATCCTCTCCACCGACGGAGTGAATCGTCTGGCATACCGCTCCGGCTCCGCCAAAGTGCGCTCTGTCGACTACAAGAACAACCGTATCACAATAGAATACGACGACCTGGAGATGGGCGCTGCCGCTCCGAATCCCAATGCGCCTTTCAACAACGCCGGCTCTTACGACATAGATGGCTGGCAGACTGTCTCCTTCGATTTCTCTACAGGCCCCGGGACGCTGTGATTCGGCCGTGACCCGGAGTGACAAATGTTAAAAAGCGCATCCGCTTCAACTTTTGGTTTGAGCGGATGTTCTACTTATAAACACATACATAAATAAATTCTTAATTCTTAGTATTATGAAAGCATTATCCGTGATTTGTTATATTATAGGAACCTGCCTGTTGGTGGCTTCCTGCTTTACTTCCGGAGTAGCCCTCACATGGTGGCTCGGAGGAGGTGCAGTGGTACTTCTGATACTTGGTTGCATATTCCAGTTCAACGTCAAGAAACGCGATGTCGACGATTTGATTAATGCGGAACGTAACGCCCACTTCAACTCTTGACAAATAAGTCGTTGGCCCGGGACAAGGTCTCGGGCTTTCCTATGTCTATAAGGTCGAGGGAGTCGCGTCGGTATCCGAAAATCGGGATTTGCCGGGTGTGGGACAGGTAATAGTCCATAACGGGAAAGACACGTGGCATCCCTTCGGCCCTCATGCTTTCTATCAGTGACGTATTCATCACATGGATACCGCTGAACGCTAATTCTATGGGCCATTCACCGGCGTCGCCCCGGCGTTCCCCGTTGCTGAGATTGCGCCATGCGCGCAGACGCATTTCCGGGTCGAACAGCAGGTGCCGGGATGAGTCCCTGTCGCTGACCAAAAGCGTGGCTTCCCCGCCGAGTTCCTTATGAGCGGCCATCAGTTCTGCGGGTGAAGCGTCGCTGAGTATGTCCACGTTATGGATAAGGAACGGTTCGCTGTCCCTGCACAGTAAAGGTGCCGCATGCACCAGTGCGCCGCCGGTGTCAAGCAGCAGGTCGGTCTCATCGCTGACCTCGATGCGGGCCTGCCAGGCGCGGGCCTTCAGGAAATCTGTAATCTGCGAGGCGAAATGGTGGACGTTGACCACGATGTAGTCGAAGCCCTCGCTTTCCAGACGGCGTATTACCCTCTCCAGCATCGGCACGCCTCCCACCGGCACCAACGCTTTGGGGTGGCTGAGAGTCCAGGGCTTCAGACGGGTGCCAAGCCCGGCTGCAAGTATGAATGCTTTCATAACTCTTCTCTGATGTTTTGTTCGCGGTGGATGAGGCTTACCTTTACCTTATCTCCATATTTGCCGGCTATATGCCGGGCGGTGTGTTCGGCGCAATATACCGAGCGGTGACGTCCTCCCGTACATCCGAAGCCTATCTGCAGGGAGCTGAAACCTCGTTTTATGTAACGCTCCACAGCCGGGTCAGTGAGCCGGCTCGCCGCCTCAAGGAAGGGTTGTATCTCCCCCTGTTTTTCCAGAAAGTCCATCACCGGTCTGTCCCGGCCTGTAAGTGGCTTGTATAGGTCATAGCGTCCCGGGTTGTGCATGGCCCGGCAGTCAAACATGAACCCGCCTCCATTGCCGGAGAGGTCTTCGGGATACCCTTTTTTATAAGAGAAGCTGAACACTTTCACATGCAGCTTGCCGTCCGTTTCTTCGGGGCGGAACCTTTCCATTCCTGCTGTTTCAAGCAGTGCCCTGCGCAGCTCCGGATATGCCTCTGCATTTTCGCCGCCGGTGAGACTTACGGCGTTGGCCAATGCCGCCGGGATACTCTGCACGAAGCGTGCTTTGTGTTCCGTGAGGCCACGCAGACCGTATGCTCCGAGCACCTGCAAAGTGCGCATCAGGGCCATGCGCCGGAGCATAGTGCGGAACTCCTCGCGGGAGCATTGCGCATAGCGTTGCATGGCCTCGTAATATTCGTCGGCGAAGGAGTCGCGCTCAGAGTCTGTGAACCCGGCACGGGCCTGCCACAGGAAGGAGGCCACGTCATACAGCACCGGACCACGGCGCATGCTCTGAAAATCAATCCACCAGGGGGCGCGGCCGGAAATCATCAGATTGCGGCTCTGGCAGTCCCTGTATATGAAGGCGGTGAGATGCCCGTCCCATAGGTCAGCCACCAGTCGTCTGAAGTCTTGCTCAAGGGCGGCTTCATCGAAAGTCGCTCCAGTGACCTTCAGGAAGCAGTATTTGAAATAATGCAGGTCCCAGAGTGCCTCCTCGGCGCCCATTTCGCGTACCGGGTAGAGGCGGTTCTCATCTATGTCTAAAGAGAACTGGATGTCCGGGAGTACGCGCATCACCTGGCGCACATATCCGTCACCCTCGGGGGTATGGAGCAAGTCCAGCAGGCACACGTCTCCAAGGTCCTGTTGCAGGTATTTCATGCCGTCGGCGCTGACTCCGTATACCTCCGGGGCTTTGATGCCATGTGAGCGCATCATGGAGTCTATGTATAGGAAAGTCTCGTTTTCGCGCAAATCAGTCCCCGCAACTCCTATGGCGCTCCCGGCCGGCCCGGCAAGCCGATAATAGCTGCGGTCTGAAGCACTGCCTAAAATGGGCGTTACGGCGTTACATTCGCTGTTGAAATGCTTGAGATATAATTGTTTGAGTGTATCCATAAAATATGTCTGTCTACACGGGCGGGTTTCCTTGCGTGGGCCTTCCCGGCACTGCAAAATTAAGAATTGTTTTGTTTTATCGCAAACATTTTGTAATTTCGCCTGCGGAATAAGAACTTTATCCGGACTTCACCCTTATATAACTATACATATAACCATAATTATAATATAGATGGCAAATATTGAGAATTACAATTTCGCCGGAAAGAAGGCGATTGTACGTGTAGACTTCAACGTGCCTCTCGATGAGAACGGCAAAGTTACCGATGACACCCGTATTCGCGGTGCCCTTCCCACCCTTAAGAAGATTCTTGCCGACGGCGGTTCCCTGATTTTGATGAGTCACATGGGAAAGCCCAAGGGCAAAGTGAATATGAAACTGAGCCTCGGCCAGATTGTCGACGATGTGGCCAAGGCGCTTGGTCGCGATGTGAGGTTCGTGCCTGACTGCATGGACGCGGACGAGGCTGTAAAGGAACTTAAGCCCGGCGAGGTGCTTCTGCTCGAAAACCTCCGCTTCTATCCCGAGGAGGAGGGCAAGCCCGTAGGCGTAGACAAGACAGACCCCGCTTACGACGACGCCAAGAAGGAAATGAAAGAGCGTCAGAAAAAATTCGCCCGGAAGCTGGCAAGCTACGCCGACGTATATGTCAACGATGCTTTCGGCACAGCTCACCGTCGTCACGCATCCACAGCGGTCGTCGCCGATTATTTCAATGCCGACAGCAAGATGCTCGGCTATCTCATGGAGAAGGAGGTAAAGGCTGTAGACAATATTCTTTCCGACATCAAGCGTCCGTTCACTGCAATCATGGGCGGTTCCAAGGTCTCTACCAAGATAGGAATCATTGAAAACCTCATGGACAAGGTGGACAACCTTATTCTCTGCGGCGGTATGACTTATACTTTTGCCAAGGCGCAGGGCGGCAAGATAGGCAACTCTATTTGCGAGGACGACAAGCTGGACCTGGCCTTGGACATAATAAGGAAAGCGAAGGAGAAGGGCGTGAACCTTGTCCTCGGCAATGATTGTGTGGCTGCCGATGCCTTCAGCAATGACGCGCACACGATGGTATGCCCCGCCAACGACATACCTGACGGATGGCAGGGACTGGATGCCGGTCCCAAGACCCGCGAGGAGTTCCGTGCCGCAATCCTGCCCGCCAAGACAATTCTATGGAACGGCCCTGCCGGCGTGTTTGAATTCGACAACTTCACAGCCGGCTCCCGTGCGATTGCCGAGGCAATCGTGGAGGCTACGGACAATGGCGCTTTCTCACTGGTAGGTGGCGGAGACTCCGTGGCATGTGTCAACAAGTTCGGCATGGCGGATGCCGTAAGCTACGTATCCACCGGCGGCGGAGCCTTGCTTGAGGCCATCGAGGGTAAGACCCTTCCAGGCATAGCGGCCGTGAAAGGCGACAGATAGTCTTAAGGACTTGATAATATCATAACAGATTGGCTGAGTCGAAATCCGGATTTCGACTCAGCCAATCTGTTATGTAAGGACGAGTTAGGGGTAACACGCATCCAATTGTGAGATATGGCCCTGATAGGGGGCCGGGCGGAGAGTGAAGCTGCGGCCGCAAAAAGGTGTTGTCAAACAGATATATTTTTTTTACGACATTTTTGTGAATTTCTAAATAAATGCGTAATTTTGCAAAGTAATATTTATAGGACAAAATATATAACCCCAAACTCCGTCTATATAGAGAAGGCAGCTTCCCCTTTGGCGGCTCCCCCTCGGTCCGGAAACGAAATCCCGGATAAAAAGGCAGAAGTGAAGTATTTATAGTTGCCCTGAAACAAAAAACATTAACATCATATTAACAAACAACTAATTCTTAACATTTTATGGAAGCTAAAACTCCCAAGCCCGCAGCTCCTGTAGCTGCTGCTACCAAGAAACAGGAAAAGATTTCCAACGTTAAGGGCATCGGAAGCGCCTTTATCGTTATTCTCGTGTGCGCCGCTTTGGCCGTTTGCCTGTTTATGTTCATCATGGGCGACCCCGCCAACTTCTCCGACAACGACCCCGTCAACGGTCACCCCCTGAACTATATGGGTACTGTGTATAAGGGCGGTATCATCGTACCTATTCTTATCACGCTGCTCTTCACGGTTATCGTACTCTCCATTGAGCGTTGGATTGCTCTTTCTTCCGCCAAGGGCAAAGGTTCTATTCCCAAGTTCGTCCTTGACATCAAGGAAGACCTCGCTGCCGGTAAGATTGACCAGGCTATGGGCCGTTGCAAGAAGCAGAAAGGTTCTGTTGCCGCTGTCGTTTCAGCCGCGCTCAACCGCTACGCTGAAATGGACGCCAACACCGTCCTGACCAAGGAGCAGAAAATCGCTACCATCCAGAAGGAAGTTGAAGAGGCTACCGCTATCGAGATGCCCTCTCTGCAGCAGAACCTCCCCATCGTGGCTACCCTCACCACCCTCGGTACTCTCGTCGGACTTCTCGGTACTGTGATCGGTATGATCAAGTCGTTCCAGGCTCTGTCCGCATCCGGCGCTCCTGACTCGACCGAGCTGTCAACCGGTATCTCCGAGGCGCTTGTGAACACCGCCTTCGGTATCGCAACCGGTGCGTTCGCTGTAATCTCCTACAACTTCTACACCAACAAGATCGACAACCTCACCTACGCCATCGACGAAGTAGGTTTCTCTATCGTACAGTCTTTCGCTGCAACCCACTAATCCCCTGATTACTGGCTCTTAAATTAAGCAAAACCATTTAACGAACAAGTAAATCATGGGAAAAGTAAAAATTAAAAGAAAGAGTACCCTCATCGACATGACCGCGATGAGTGATGTTACCGTTCTTTTGCTTACTTTCTTCATGTTGACCTCAACCTTCCTTCAGAAGGAGCCGGTGACCGTAATCACCCCGTCCTCCGTTTCTGAAATCAAGGTGCCCACGGCGAATGTCGTGAATGTCCTCGTCAGCCCCAAGGGACAGGTGTTCCTGTCAATCTCGGGTGACGCAGACGCAGACAACGCCGAGCAGTGGGGTTCTGAACCGCTTCGCAAGGAAGTTCTCAAAACGGCTGCCGCCAATTATGAGAAATATACCGGCAAGAAACTCGGAATCACCGCTATGGACATTGAGAAGTTTGCCAAGAACGCCTCTTTCGGTGTACCTCTTGAAAAAATGCACGAATTCCTGTCGCTCGACCAGACAAAGCAGGATGAGTGGCTGAGCAATGCCGACCGCCCAGACGTAGGTATCCCCATGAAGGATATCAACTATGTCGACCAGAACGGCACACCCCTGGCCACCAACGAGTTCCAGATTTGGATGCGTGCTATCTATTCTTCGTCGAACCCCAACATTCATGACGCCATCCAGAAGGGCGAAGGTATAGCCGTAAAGGCTGACCGCGGGACCAAGTTTGAGACAATTCATCCTGTCCTCGACAACCTTCAGACCATCAAGATGAACAAATTCTCAGTCATGACTGCCCTTAAAACCGAAGCTGATTAATCATGGCACAGATAGAACAATCCTCGGGCGGCAAGAAGAAAAAAGGCGCCCAGAAAAAAATGGCGATCCATGTCGACTTCACCCCTATGGTCGATATGAACATGCTTCTGATTACGTTCTTCATGCTGTGTACCACCATGATTAAGTCGCAGACCCTCTCTATCGCGCTTCCTACCAATGAGAAGCTCCAGCAGGAGGAACTGCAGAAGGCTAAAGAATCTGAAGCTATCACACTGATCCTCGACACTACCTACGACGAACGTGGCGGAATCAAAGACAACACCGTTTACTACTACGCCGGTAAGCCCGAAACAGAGTTCAACGGTCCGGACTTGGTTTCCTCCAACATCCAGGTAGCCCACTTTGAAGGAAATGACGGAGCTATCCTCAAAGGAATCCGTAAGATTCTTCATGACCGTAACCAAGACGTTCTTGACAAAGTCGAAGAGCAAAAGGACCGCTGGCGCAGGAAAGAAATTACTGAAGACCAGTTCCAGGCAGAGGCCAAGAAAATCCGTAACGACGAGAAACTCACCCGTCCCGTGGTCATCATCAAACCTATGGAAGGTGCTTCCTGGGAAAGCGTGATCGCCGCCCTCGACGAGATGCAGATCAACCAGATCTCACGTTATCAGATTGGCTCCCTCACCGATACCGACAAGGCTATGGTGTTTGCCACTCCCGACTTCAAGAAAGCCCACAGCAATGACCAGCAGTGATGATTATCTATATTATTAACCAACTAAACAGACAGTAAAATGGCAAAAGATGTAGATCTTTCATCAAAAGAGTGGACTGACATTATCTTCGAAGGCAAGAACAAGGAGTTCGGCGCCTACGAGCTGCGCAAGCACTCTGACGGTCGTCATAACCGCGCTATGCTCTTTACCATCATCGGTCTGGTGATAGTGCTGGTTGGCTCCTACTTCCTCGGAATGTACAACGACTACCGTCGCGAGCAGCATGAGCTTGAGCTCCAGGCTCAGCTTGAGCAGCAGCTCGCCCAGATGGAAGCCGAAGCACAGGAAGAGCAGCAGGAAGAAGAAGTCATCGAGGCTGTTCAGGAGCCCGAGCCTGAAGAGGCTCTTCCGGAAGAAATCCTCAACACAATCAAGGATACTGAAATCGCAATCGCGGCTGACAACGAGGTCACCGAGGACATCACCTCCAAGGATGAGGTTCAGGAATCGACCGCAGCCGCAGGTGCTTCAACCTTCGACCAGGGTACTGACAACCTCGAAGTGGTCAGAACCCACAAGGACGAGATTATCGTAGAAGAGAAGAAGCCTGAGCCCGTCAAGGAAGAGGTGTTCACTGCCGTAGAGCAGATGCCCCAGTTCCCCGGCGGTGAGGCTGAACTCCTCAAGTATGTTGCCACCCACATCAAATATCCCACAATGGCAGCCGAGAACAACATCCAGGGCCGCGTGGTGGTGAAATTCGTTGTGAAGAAAGATGGTAACGTGGGTGAAGTCGTGGTTCTCCGCGGCAAAGACCCCGATCTCGACAAGGAGGCAGTCCGCGTTGTGAAGACCCTGCCGAGATTCATTCCCGGTAAGATGAATGGTCAGGCTGTGTCCGTATGGTACACCCTCCCCATCAACTTCAAGCTCCAGCAGTAATCCACTCCCTTCTCTGATAAGAGAAGAGATTTCCCAAAAGATATCTGGTTTCCACCATATCCACGGGAAATATAAACAGACATTACTCCCTTCCCCTTTTTGATAAGGCGGCGCTTCCCCGGAGAGGGGCAGCGCCGCTGTCGTTTTTATGTCCGGGCAGCTGATGGTTGGTGAATGTCGGGTTATGGCCGTCGTGGGCGAAAGGAGGGCAGCGTATGCAGCAGGGTATGCGTATGCTTCAAGGGGGTTAAAGTTGCTCTAATAATTGCAGGATTGAAATAATTGTTTTATATTTGCGGAGAATTCCACGTCGAATCTGGAGAGCCGGATGGGCGGGAATCTTTTTACATTATGAAAGCGTTTATCTGACGCTTGTTCTTGACCCCTTAGGAATCTCGCAAATTCTCAACCGAAGTCAGGAATGAGGTAACGATGGATGCCTCGGGTATGTTATATATCGCTCTTCTCGTAAAGAGAGGGCGTTGGCATATCGGCGTGGGTTTCTTGCGTTGCCCGTTCGACTTCGGTGGGCAATGCGAGAGCCTCTAATCGTGGGACGAGCACCGGTTGGGTTCCCACGCGTTTTCCATTTTCCCTCATATTACATACTTTCCCTTTCATCATTTTTCTTCCGCCGGGAACCGCGAAGAGCTCATCTTTAACCCCATCTCACTATGATGCGACAATTACTTTCCCGGCTGCGAGCCTGTTCGCACCCATCGGCATGGTTCATCATGCCCCTCCTGTTGGCCCTCCTCCTGCCGGCCAAATCAAACGCGGCTACTTTACCTGCCGGCGACCCCGACCATGAATTCACCGTCGACCATGTGACTTACAAATGTTACTTCAAACAAAAGTTCGAGTCTTCCAATCCAACTCCGACCACCAAAGGGACAATGTATTATGACGTATATGCTGTCCCTGAAAACACTGACATAACCCATGCCGCCATAAGGCTCAACTGGGGTTGGGATCTTGAGGACTATATTCCAACCGACGAACCTGGTTACAGACCTTGTCAATATCATTATACAACCAAATTGGACTCCGGTTCATGGGGAAGCTGCAATTCATTAAAACGCCTGGAATTGATTGTAGCCCAAAGGTCGTTCAACAATAATGACTTTAACACCACGGATTTGGCGCCGCTTAATCAGCTCCGCTCCCTGACTATGATTTTTGTGACGGGAGGGAACTATTATACTTCCGACACCCAAAGCCCTTATCACATCTTCAAGAACACCAGCTCTAAAGTGACGTTTTATTCCAATCTGACTCTATACAAAGGCTCCAAATCTTATCTCCTTCAGAAAACATCAATAGGTGAGTTCGCCTCCTCCCTGTTGGTGGAAAACACTCTTGACAAGGATATGGAGAACTGCAACTCGACGGGGTGTTCTCCAAAAGTGGAAGTGAGTGGAGCCCATACGGGGCCAAATCCAACATTCTACCCGGTCACCCATAATGAGACCGGAAAGATGACCACCCCGTTGATTGGCAAATTCTATTATCGGCTAAGCATCAACGAGCTGGTAGGCAAGCATTACATAGATTTCATAAACAAGCCCATCGAATTGGGAGCCGATATTTTCGAAGAATGTTTTGAGTTCAAGAGAGGCATGGCTTACGAAATCATGCGACTGAACAATTCGAAGATTTCCGAATACGGATACAAGAACATCCATGTAATAGACGCCTCGAATGCGAATGGCTCCCCCCTCAATAGCAATGCTGACGGTTCTTATTTCCTGCCTAAAGGCAAGTACCATATCCATTTGAGATATGACAATATATATATGAGAGTCGAACACGAAGTCGAGGTATGGGATGCCATCGGGCTTCAGATTACTACGACTCCACATAGCATCAGCGTCAAGGCGTCTGTTGATTCCTCGCTTGACGAGCTCAATGACGGAGCTGTGTACGGCATAGCGGAAATCAACGATAACGGCGATGTCATCCGGTTTGTACCTTTCGATGAAAACTCCAACGCCACCCTCATTCAGTCCGAGCACAAATTCAAGACAACTGATGCTTACAATGTTGATACGTACCAGCAATCCCACCCCTTCGTGAATATTATCAGGTGGTCGTTATGCTCAAAAGTAAACGGCCATTTTGTCCTTTCCATGCCAAGGAATCCGTCATACGACAACCAGAGCTGGAGCTGCTTCTCCCTGAAACACACCGACAGTGTAGTCATTGGGTTCGACCCGCTGCGCTCAAATGGATACATCTCCGACAAAAACAAATGCGGCGTAATCTACAATGGCCACAAATATAAACCTCAAAGCAACGAGTCCTGGCAAGTGGAGATTTCCGATCTCCTTCCCGACGCATATAACCGTATCCAGCTTTTTTATGAATATGACGGGGTGGAATATGTGTCGAATGAAATTTCGGTGAGAACAACTCAGATAAAAGTCACACCTTCAGTTTCGCCAAAAACTCAGTCGGCGACCGTGAAATTCGGCTTGACTTCTTTTTCGCAAAATCAAGGAGAAATTGAATATGACAACTGGAAGGTTTACACAAAGTATCCTGAAAAATGGGTCAACGTTGACGTCGAGCCGACAGGCAAAAACATTTTCGAGATATCGGGCCTGACCCCATGGGAATCTTATATCCTGTATGTGGACTGCTATTACCGCAGGAAATCAGACGGCACGAGGACGCAAATTTCATCCACTCTACAGGTCTCTTTCTCCACACCCGCTGTGAAATGGAACAACGGGGAAGCGCAGGCACTGACCACCACCAAAGCCAGACTGACCTATTCGACGAATCTTGAAAATATGGCTGACACTTATGTCGAATGGCGCAGGGTTGACGCGCCGTCTGTGGTTCAAAGCACCAAGGCCGTCTGTCCGGTGGTCGAGGGCCGTCTGGTCGGCGTGCTGAACAACCTGAATCCGGATGTATATTATCAGTTCCGACCGGTCTACGAGAATGGTTCAACGAAAGTCTATGGTGATTGGGTCGGTATTTTCACCGGGGATGCCAATGTATGGTTCGACCCGGAAGTTGAGACCCGTCCGGCCCGTGTAAGGGGCAACGGCTCCGTCACATTGCGCGGCTCCGTATTGCCCGGAAGCGGCGAAATCAGCGAGCAAGGCTTCGAAATCTGGCCGAGCGAGGAACCCTCTTCCGCCGGAATGTCCGCGCCCCATCGTGCGGAATCAGCCCACCGTTTCGTGACTTGTGACGGAATAAGCATGTCAGTTGACATATCCGACCTCGCAGGCGGCACCACTTACGTTTACCGTACTTATGCCAAAGTCAACGGCGTGATACACACAGGCAATGAAGAGACATTCGACATCCCCGGCACAGGAGCCGTCGATGGCATCGCTGTCGAGGAGGAGACCCCGGAGGTGGTGGGTTACTACAACCTGCAGGGTGTCCGCTCGGAGCGTCCTTTCGATGGCATGAACATCGTTGTCTACTCCAACGGGAAGACCGAAAAGCGCGTCTTCAAAAACCTGTAACCCTCATTATACGAATGAACTGCACCTAAAAGTCCATCACAAGACTTTTGGGATGCAGTTCATTCCCAGACATCCTTCAATTATCCCATCTCATTGCTTTCTTCAACAAATCAGGAAGCACAACATTAAAATTCAATCACTTATGATACGACATCTACCTTCACGATTATCAAGCCATTATCTCTGTGTAATATTGTTTATGGTCTTTTTACTGTCACCATCTTACTCTGGTGCCTCAAATCTCAGAAATGAATCGTTGAATTCGATTTTAAATCAAGAGAATACCACATCAGGGGTCACTTTTGAACATATATTAATGGAGAGTGATATTTCTGGCTTACAATTCGTACCATTGGAACCTATGCAAATCCACTTAATGGATTTTGAAGCTTATATCACAGACGAGCAACATCAAAATTTTCAGTGTACGGATATTTCTGATTTCCCACCTGGTTATGTCCTCGGCATAGCAGAAGTGGATGCCAACGATGCAATTCTGCAATTTATACCTTTTGATAATTCCGGGAACGCATCTTTTGCTGCTGTCTCCTTTTTATTTACCTGGTCATCGATGTATAATCGAACCGAGCCACAAGTGCCATACACTGAGACATGGTCGTGGAGTACTGATTGGAGCATATACAGAGGATGCATAAAGTCTGGCGACAATTATATACTTGCCAATGCCACGGATTTTGGCGGTGCAGATTCGGGCTTCATAGTGCCTGATTGGGGATTTCTCTATCCCAATTATGCAGCTCTCACTTTCAACAACTTCGCCAAATATCATTGTCCGGGATTTGAGAGTTATGGTTTTATTGACATGCAAGGTAATAAAACTCAGGGTGCTTATGAAATAATACCCAATTATTATTTCACAGCCCAACCTACGCCATTAAAGCTATATATCATCGTCAAGGGGAAAGAATACTGTTCATCTAATTTTTCTCCCGTGTATTTTCCCGGAGTCAGGCCACCTGAGATTGCTACAGTGACGACCCAGACTGTAACTATGGATATTGCGTCTTTCGACGGCATCGAATTTGAGAATGACTTCGGACGTATTGAATATGAGGATATCAATCTTATATTGGAGAACGGCAAAACATATCGTCCACACAAAACAGGATATTTTGAATACCAATTCCGCCATCTGCCCCCGGACACAGAGTTTGAAGTAACATTCATCCCCTATTATGTCCAACACTCAACCGGAAAGCGTATGAGAATTGACGGGAACATACAACCGGTAATCACAGGGAAAACCGCGACTCCATATTGGACGGGTGGAAGATGCCAGCTGGTTTCCTCCAACAAGGCGAGGGTCATGTACCCGACAAACCTTGAGCAAACGACTGACTCTTATGTGGAATGGCGGGTGGCCGGCTCAACTGATGAGACTGACATACATAGGGCGGAGGGGCCGGTGGTGAACGGCCAGTTGATTGGAATACTGGAGGGGCTTGACCCGACGGCCAATTATGAGTGTCGTCCGGTATATGAGATTGACGGCAGAAGGTATGCCGGAGATTGGGTGCAGGTCTCCACGGCTGGGGCCGAGGGTTGGTATGAACCGGCAATTTACGCACAACCGTCAGAAATCGAGGAGGATGAATCCGTGACTTTGCGCGGGGCGGTGCTACCGGGGAGCGGCGAGGTGACCGAACAGGGATTCGAGATCTGGCCGCAGGAAACTGCGCAAAACACGGGAGCGGCGGCAG
>URIC01000048.1 GCA_900547755.1 uncultured Bacteroidales bacterium | reverse complement strand
GGCTATTATGGCAGCCGCAAGAATGTATGGACCGTAGCCAAGAATACTTGGGAGAAAGGTCTGACTTATGCTTATCGCGACCGCAAGGACAAGAAGCGTAATTTCCGTGCCCTGTGGATTCAGCGAATCAACGCCGCCGCCCGTCTCGAGGACCTCTCTTACTCCAAGCTCATGGGCCTCATCCACAAAGCCGGCATAGAAATCAACCGCAAGGTGCTTGCCGACCTGGCCGTTAACGACCCCGCCGCTTTCAAGGCGATTGTGGACAAGGTGAAGAACGCCTGATAACCACTTAGGCCAGACCTAAGGCACTCATTTCCGGCACACAGCCCTCTCCGGGGCCGTGTGCTTTTTTTTGTGAAACCGGAGAAAGGGCATATTGCAAAAGCGTCGGGAGCATTCCCCCTTCAAAGGGATGCTCCCGACGTCCTATCACTGGTATGAGTACTGTTTGCGGGTAAATCAGATGGAGAAGAGGGCTATGTAGCAGCAGACGGTGATTATCGAGACGGTCTCTACGATTATTGCCGAGAGCCACACTGCCTTGCCGGCGCCTTTTACTTTGAACAGGACGCTGCAGGCCGCCCAGATGACGGCTATGCAGGGAATGAGTACGGACAGACACACGGCGATGCATCCGGGTATCTCCCAGGCTGCCGGAATCCATTTTATGAAAGGCAATTCGGTGTTGAAATTGGCCCCTATCATGGCCACGAAGATTACGACTATCATAATGAACATGAGCATACCCACGAAG
Organism: uncultured Bacteroidales bacterium; assembly: GCA_900547755.1. Classification (GTDB taxonomy): domain Bacteria; phylum Bacteroidota; class Bacteroidia; order Bacteroidales; family Muribaculaceae; genus Lepagella. Next base: position 15,091 of record URIC01000048.1, on the reverse strand, counting down.
AATGCTATAAGCCCGAGGAAACCCATGGAGAGAGCGCCGAGTACGCGCAGGAAGGTGTTGCCGCCGCCCGACGTCTGTATGCGTCCCTGGCCTGACACCACCTTGCCTATGTTGGAGACTGTGACCGGCACGCCTTTCTGTTCCAGAATCTTCTCCGGCGTGTCGGCCAGGGGTATTATGGCCCAGGCGATGCAGTAAATCAGGAAGATAGGGAAGAATCCGAGCGAGAACATCAGAATTATGGCTATGAGGCGCATAGGCAGGGCGCTTACGCCGAAACGGATGCTCAGCCCTCCGAACACGCCTCCGAGCACTTTGTCTGAGTCGGAGCGATACAGCTTTTTCTTCACAGGACTCGGTGGCAGAGGCGGCGTACGGAAATTCCCGGAACCGTCGGCGGCGCGGGCCTCCGCCTGCTCCGCCGCGGTCTCTTCATCGTCCATATCCTCCGCGAGCTGGGAAGCGTCGCCGATTACGGCTATTACCTCTTCGGCGTCGGCTATGCCGAATACAATCTGTCCGGCATCGGCCTTTTCCTGGAAAATCTCGCTGATGCGGCTCTCTATGTCGGCCACAATCTCTTTGCCGTCTGTGCCGTGGAAAACCTGCGAGAGGCTCTCCAGGTAGTCGAGCAGCATGGCGTAGGCGTCTTCTTCCACCTGGAAGATGCGGCCCGATATGCTCAGTGTGTATGTCTTTTTCATTTCAGTTCATTTTTTAGAGAGCGTCCTCTTCTTTCTTCTCCTCCGGGGAGCGGGAGAGGATGGACACGGATAATTCTATTTCGGCAAACAGAGAGCGCAGCGCCCCGAGGGCATCGCGTCCCTTGTCTGTGAGTTCGTAATACTTGCGCGGAGGGCCGGAAGTAGACTCCACCCAATTGTAACCGAGCAGCCCGGCGTTTTTCATTCGGGTCAGCAGCGGATAAAGGGTGCCTTCCACCACAATTAGGTGAGCCTCTTTGAGAGCTGCAATCAGCTCCGAGGCGTAGGCAGGCCTGTGGCGAAGTATAAGCAGCACGCAGAACTCGAGCACACCCTTGCGCATCTGGGATTTTATGTTCTCAACATTGATTTCTGCCATAATTATTAACAGCCTTTTATTGGTTTGGCAGCCGCCGGTGTGCACCCGTGCGGCCGCGTCGGTACATGTACGGGAATATGGCCTGGAAGAGGGGTGCCGCAGCTGCCGGCACGGAGCTTCCGTAACCACGCCGCAAAGTTAGGCATAATTTATGTACTATGCAAAGCAAACTACTAATATTTAACACTATTTCACATTTAGCCCGCAAGAAGTAACTGTTAAGGTGATTCGTTGAATAGTTGCAGATACTTTGCTATGAGTGATTGATAATTTTTTATTTTTTGGGGGTGAATTTGCGGAATTATTTGTTTTTTTGGCGAATTAAGATTATTTTACTAATTTTGTCGCAAAGGAGTTTTTGATTCAAGACTTATGTTTAGGCCTCTTGATTACTCACAAAAACAGATAAGTGTTTAACAGCTAAATATTTATATTTTCAATATCTTAGTACTGACCAAAAATTAAGCTTATGTGTAAATTTTATTTTAAACCGCTCTTGTGCATGTGCATGGCTCTATGTACGATATCGCTTACGGCATGCTCTGACGGCGATGAGCCTAAGGAGGATAACTATAAGTTTGCTCCCTTGGAGGAGATATTGGGCTCAACCACCTGGGAGACCGAGTCTCACAGTTTCGTAGGTCCGGATGGCTTGACATATACCCTTGATGACATTCAAATCGTAGGAGCGCCAAGTCCTAATTTGGCTCTTGAAAACGGTTCCTTGATTTACTACATCGTAACGGGACCGGTGAAAAAAATTATATATGATTATCGGTTTGACCGGGCCACAGGAGACATATATGTGGGCCAAGACAAGGAACCGGAAATGCGCATTGTCAGCGTAGAGAAGGATAAAATATTGGTGCAGAGCTATTTCGGTATACTTGACCGATATTATGAAAAACATGGACTGCCAGGCGCTGCAGACGGCAAGACATCGTATATGCTTTCTGAGCTGGTGCCTGCCGACGATGCTTTTATGGGAAGCATCGCGGAACCGTATGACATAATCGACCGGCGAAAGTAGGGTGTTCGGTTCTGAACATTCTACAAGACTCGTGTCGCATACACTTATCCTCGCACCGGACCCTATTGGTCCGGTGCGATATTTTTATGGATACCCCGGGTTTATCCGTATGGAATATCGCATATGCAATGGCAGGTATGCTTCGGAGAAATGCCTCGCCATGGTGGTTAATAAAAGTGAAAATGCGTTGTCGGGGATTTGTCGGGGGGCCATGTTTCATTTTTTTTTGTTAACTTTGCACGATATTGTCTGCGAGAAAGAGCCGTGATGCGTGCGGCACACCTGTGCGCGGACATCAGAAATATAGGATATGGCAAACAAACGTGTACTTTTTATCTCTCAGGAGGTGACTCCCTATCTGAGTGCAGGCGAGAACTCTACATTCGGCAAGGAATTGCCTCACCTGTTTCATGCCAACGGCTATGAGGCGCGCCTATTCATGCCCCGCTTCGGAGCGGTGAACGAGCGCCGCAACCAGCTTCACGAGGTTATCCGTCTCAGCGGCATGAATATTTCGATAGGGGAGTCAGACCATCCCCTGATAATAAAGGTGGCATCGCTGCCTCCGGCTAAAATCCAGGCTTACTTCATCGACAACGATGACTTTTTCCAGCGTCTGGACACTGATGCCGACGAGATAGGGTCCAACCGTTCCGACAACGATGAACGCCTCATATTCTATACGCGCGGAACCATAGAGACCGCCAGGAAGCTGCGCTGGGACCCCGACGTGATAGTTTGCACCGGTTGGATGGCCGTACTCGCGCCCATGTATCTGCGCAAGATATTCGGCGACGAGCCCTCCTTCAAGAAAGCCAAGATTGTCACCGTTTTCGACGGCACTTCCTACGAGGGCGTCCTGCCCCCTGCCTTCATAGCCAAACTCAAGGCCGAGGGGGTGAAGGACTCGGACCTCAAACTGCTCAAGGGCAAAGAGCTGTCTTTAGGCGTGCTTCAGACCCTCGCCGCCAAGCACTCCAACGGCGCGGTGATGATGAAGGCCGAGCAGACACCCGAGCTTACCGCCTTCCTCGAGGGCAGCCGCACCAAGGTGCTGCCTCATGAGGCGGTGGCCGAGGGCGGCATGGAAGCCATATTCAATTTTATCAACTCATTGTAAACGCACACAGCAATAATGAAGACAATTCACGCCATCCCGGCCCTGCTGGCGCTCGGCTCCCTGGCGCTGCTGCCGGCCTGCGACGACGAGGACAACGTGGGCGGCTCAATAACCCGGGGGGAGGTGACGATTGTGGTCGACTCCACCTTCACCGTGACCGGGCGCTCCGTAAGGGCCGAAAGCATCGACGGCAGGGACGGCAACCTGCTCCTCGGACGCCTTGCGGCACAAGACTTCGGCGAGCTGACGGCCGATTTCACAGGGCGCCTCATGCCGGCGTCCACACTCACTATTCCGGATTCCATCCCTCTGGAGGATGTGACAGGCATGAGCCTGAGTTTCTCCTTTGAGAAAGACGGCTTCACCGGGGATACGCTCTCTCCCCAGCAGCTGAGCGTATATACCCTTACCTCCCAGTTGCCGGACAATATAACCAGCGCTTTCGACCCCACCGGTTACTATGACGCTTCGGTACCTTTAGGCACAGCCTCCTATACCGCCTCATCGCTCGGGCTGGGTGGAAACAAATCCGACGGAGGCAAGGTCTCGGTTCCCCTGAAGGCCGAGTTCGCCCGCGATGTGGTGCGGCGTTACCGCACGGACCCGTCGGTCTTCCAGTGGCCTCAGACCTTCGCCGAATATCTGCCCGGCATATATGTGCGCTCCACTTTCGGTAACGGACTGGTCATGAACTTCACCAATACCGAATTCCTGACTTACTGGGTGCGCAAGGAGAAGGTCCGTGTGGTGGAGAATGGAGTGTCGGTAGTCAAGGACACCCTTATGCGCGACTCCACCTCTCTGTTCGCCATATCTCCCGAAGTGCTGTCCTCCAATCTGCTGCGCCTCACTCCCGCTCAGAGTGTCACGGACCGCGTGAACTCCGGCCAGCTGGTGCTTCAGTCTCCCGCAGGCTACAATGTGGAGATAGATTTCCCCGCCGATGAGATTCTGAACCGCTATAACACGGACGACTTTAACCTCGGAGTAATAAATACCCTCACATTCTCGGTGCCTGTGACATGTCCTGCCACATCCTTCGGCATAGGCCCGGCACCCTATCTGTTGATGGTCAAGACCTCCAAGCTCAAAGAGTTCTTTGCCGAGAACAAGGTGCCCAAGACCGACGACACAGACGCCTTCTACGCCGAGTATGACAGCGAGAAAGGCCGGTATGAGTTCCAGGGTCTGCGCCCTTATATAGTCTCGCTGATGAAGTCCGGCAAGGAAGTAAGCACTGAGGATATGCGCTTCACTCTGTTGCCTGTATCCATAACTACGGAGACTACGGGCTATGGCACGATGAAAGTGATAGTGACCAGTTGCTTGCCCTATATAGCCCATCCTACTTACTGTGTGCTGGATTTGAAGAACGCCAAGGTGAAATTCACTTATTCGCGCCAGACTATCATGTAGGGCTGACACACTTTATTGACGATACACACGGGCGGCACAATTCTTGCGAGTTGTGCCGCCCGTGTGTATATGGGTAGGAATATGTTTATTTCTTCACGTCATAGCCCTGCGCTTTCAGATAGTCGAGTATGCGGTACTCCATGGCATGGCGGTAGTAGTCGATGATGTGGGCGCACCAGTCATTCTCGGAGGTGCTGCCTGAGCGCGTGCGGTTGTAATTGCTTACAACCTCGTCGTAGGCGGCCAGCTCGTCTGTCATGGCCTCGGTGTCCTGACGGTAACGGTCGGAGTGGAAGACCAGGGATGAGGGCTGTTTGGGCTTCAGGTCGGGCTGTTCGCGGGGCACGCCGAGGGCGAGACCGCAGACGACGAACACGCCTTTGGGCAGACGGAGCAGTTCGGCTACCTTGGCGGGGTCCACGGTGCGCAGATAGCCCACGCAGTTGCTGCCCAGACCGGCTGCCTGAGCGGCCACCACGGCGCTCATCATGGCCAGAGAGGCGTCGATTATGCCGATTGTAACGGCGTCCATAGTGTCGGTGAACGGAGGAAAGTCTACTCCCTTGCAACGGGCCAGCATCGAAATCTTGTTGTAGTCCGAGCAGAATATGAGCAGACGGTTGCATGTCTTCAGCTGCTTCTGGTTTGTGAGGGCATAGAGTTCCTCCTTGAGAGCCTGGTCGGATATGTCAATCACGGAGAATTGCTGTCCGTTGTAGCTTGTGGGGGTGTTCTCCACGGCTCTGTATATAAAGTCCATGGTTTCCTGGGGGATGGCTTCGCGCTCATACCGGCGCACGGATGTACGGCCCAGCAGGGCTTCCTTTACGTCTTTCATGTCTTGTGAATTTGGGTTATACGTTTATCTATTTAACGTAGATATTCCATATATGTTTTAGGAGGGAGTGTCGGAACGGACATTCCGAGGCACTGCAACCGTTATTCCGGCTTAAGGTCCACCCAGGTGTAGTCATGTCCGGTGGCCGGGATTACCTTCTCCAGCAGGTCGGAGAGAGTAAGGGCCACGCTGGCGGTGTTGACACATGGGTGACAGGCGTACCGGCCGGTGTCCAACAGGTCGCGGTCTATGATAAGGCGCACGGCGTGTTCCTTGTCATGTATCAGTCCGAGCGGGGAAACGGCGCCCGGCTTGATGCGCAGATACCTCTCCATGGCCTCGGCGGGTGCGAAGGAGAGGCGCGCGCATCCCAGCTGGGAGGACAGATACTTGGTCTTGAACGGCTTGTCCGCCGGAATCATGAGCAGGAACCATAATGTCTGCTGCTTGTTGGTGAGCAGAAGGTTCTTGAACACCGGCGCGCCGATTTCGCGTCTTACGGCCTCGCACTCCTCCATAGTGAAGGCGGCGGGGTGTGTCAGCGTGACGTAGTCCACGCCTGTCCGGTCCAGGAAGTCGTAGACCAGGCGTTCCGGCTCGGAGCAGGCGGAGGTGTCGGCGGGTCGCCCGTTATATGAATGAGTATTTTCCATCAGATGCTCGCCTCGATGTTCCACATAAAAGCTCTCAGTCCCAAACGGGGTTTGCTCTCGTCCAGCTTATGCAAATCGTCCAGCACCAAAGGGGCTGAGCTGTCCGGCACCATAGTTATGATGGCCTGGGCCAGGGAGGGCCAGGCGTGTGTGCCGTAGTGCGGCTCACCCTTCACGGAGCCACGTCCCTGCACGATGCCTAAGCCGGTGAAGCCACGGCAGGCGTGACGGTTAAGTATGTCTATTATGCCCTCGTGGTGGGCCTGGTCGTATGCTATGAATATCGCTTTCATTTCTTGTCAGTCTTGGTATTATCCGGTTTACGTGTTCTTATGCGCTTTATGAAACTTGCGTCGGGTACGCTTCACGCCGCGTCCGGCGAATGAGCAATAGAGTACGGGCACGAAGAGCAGGGTGAGGATGGTGGAGAAGGTAAGACCGCCGATTACGGCCACACCCATGGGTTTCCACATTTCAGAGCCCTGGCCTGAGCCTACGGCCATAGGCACCATACCGAGGATTGTGGTGAGGGTGGTCATCACCACAGGGCGCAGACGGCTCTTGCCGCCGTTGATTACCGCCATGCGGATACCCATGCCTCGCTCTCGGTTGAGGGTGATGTAGTCTATAAGTACGATACCGTTCTTCACCACAATGCCTATAAGCATAATCGCGCCGATCATGCTCATCACATTCAGGGTGTGGCCGGTGAGGTAGAGAATTAGGAATACGCCTGAGAACGCGAACAGCAGCGAGGTCATGATTATGCCCGGATAGGTGAGGCTCTCGAACTGGGCGGCCATGACTATGTACACCAGTATTATAATCAGGATGCCGAGCATCATCAGGTCTCCGAAGGAGTCTTGCTGGTCCTCGTAGGAACCGGACAGCTCTATGGTTATACCTGCCGGCATGTGCATATTGTCAATTGCAATCTGTGCGTCAGCCACGACCTGACTCATGGGCACACCGTCCACTACGGCGGAGACGGTAATCTGGCGTTCACGGTCTTTACGCTCGATGGTAGGGGGAGTGAAGCGTTCCACGACCTTGCCTATGTCCCGGATGCGCACCTGTGTGCCGGAGGGGGTTGTAACCGAGATATTCTCTATGTCCTCCAGCGTGGTCCGGTTCTCGGGGTCGTACATTACCTTGATGTCGTACTCCTCGCCATCCTCGCGGAACTGGCTGGAGACGGCACCGTTGATGCGGTTACGCAGCGCGTATGCCACTGTCTGCATATTCAGGCCGTGCATTGACAGTTTCTCGCGGTCGAAGTCCACGTGATACTCCGGCTGATAGTCTCCACGGGAGATAGTCACGTCGGCGGTGCCTTCTATGCCCTCGAGAATCTGTTTGAGTGTCGCGGCCACGGAGTCGGTCTCGGCGAAGTCATAACCGTATATTTCGAAGTCTACGGTATTCTGGCCGCCCATGCCCTGACCGCGTCCTCCACCTACATTCACCTGAGCTTTCTTGAACTCGGGGAAGTCTTTAAGGTCTTTACGCATATCGTCGGCCACCTCGGTAATGGTACGCTCGCGGTCGCCCGGGTCGGTAAGGGCTATGTTCATGGACACTATGTGCGAACCGTTGTCGGAGAGAGAGGCGAAAGTGTTGTCCGAGCTGGCCGGACCTGCGGTGTAACTGCTGACCTTGATTTCGGGATACTTCGCACGCCAGAGAGAGTCGAGACGTGCCACAGCCTCCTGTGTTATCTCTACACGGGTGCCGATGGGTGTCTCCAGGTTGACTCCGATGCGTGCGTTGTCCTGCGTGGGGAAGAACTCGGTGCCTACATGCTTCATCAGGAAGATAGAACCCACGAAGGTGCCCAGGCATATCAGCACGGTGACGGTGCGGTGGCGGACCACCAGGCCCAGCAGCTTGGCGTATCCGTTGTCGAAGGCGTCAAGGCCCTTCTCTATGGGAGTGAAGAATATGCGGTGCAGTCTGGACGACTTGCCGCTCAGGCGGAGCCACTGGCTGCAGAGCATAGGGGTGAGGGTAAGGGCGCAGGTGGTGGAGATGACCATCATTATGCAGACCATCCAGCCGAGCTGACGGAAGAGTACTCCGGTCATACCTGTCACCAGAGTGAGGGGGAAGAACACCGCTATCAGGGTCAGGGTAGACGCTATGACCGATATTGCCACCTCGTTGGTGCCGTGTACGGCGGCCTGCTTGGGGTCGGACCCTCGTTCTATGTGGGTGGTGACATTCTCAAGCACGACGATAGCGTCGTCCACCACCATACCTATGGATATGGAGAGGGCGGACAGGGAGACGATGTTGAGGGTGTTGCCTGTGGCCGCCAGGTATATGAACGAGGCAATCAGCGAGACAGGGATAGTGATGACGATAATCATTGTGGCCCTCCAGCGTCCCAGGAAGAAGAATACCACAATCATTACGAACAGCAGGGCGTAGAGTACGGTCTCTTCCAGCGAGGCTATGGTGTTGCGGATATTGTCCGATGTGTCGACTATGACACCTAATTTGACATCGGAGGGTAGGTTCTTCTGCAGACGGGGAAGCATCTTCATCACCTCCTCGGAGATTTTCACCGAGTTGGCGCCGCTCTGCTTCTGAATAATAATCATGGCTCCCTGCTGTCCGCCCACGTATGTGCGTTGGGTGCGCTCCTCCAGAGAGTCGTCTATGCGGGCCACATCCTTGAGGTAGACAGTGCGGCCTTCGAATGAGGTCACAGGTATCTCGGCCATTTGCCGGGAGTCGTCGAACTCGCCCTGCACACGCAGGGAGTAAGTGTTTGACCCCACGTCGAAGGCACCGCCGGGGGTGTTGCGGTTCTCGGCCGAGATGAGTGAGGAAATCTGCTCCACGCTCAGGTTATATGCCTCCAGCTTCTTGGGGTCGCAGTACACGTGTATCTCGCGTTTGGGGGCGCCGGAGATGCTCACCGAACCCACGCCGTCCACACGTGCCAGAGGGTTGACCACCGCGTCGTCCAGGATTTTGTAGAGTCCGGCCATGCTCTCCTTGGCCTCCACGGAGAGCAGACAGATAGGAATCATATCCGTGGAGAACTTGAAGATAATCGGGTTCTGCGAGTCATCCGGCAGAGAGGACTCCACCATGTCGAGTTTGTCTCGCACATCGTTGGTAAGCACATCTATGTCGTATCCGTATTCGAACTCCAGGGTTATGACCGAGGTGTTCTCGCGGCTGTCGGAGGTGATGTGCTTGAGGTGTTCCACAGAGTTGAGGGTGTTCTCCAGAGGCTTTGTAAGGTTCTGCTCTATATCTTCGGCACTGGCACCCGGGTACATGGTAATCACCATCAGGGTGTTGGTGTCTATGTCGGGATACAGGTCAATGGGGAGCTTCGCCAGGGAGAAGAGACCCATAATTATGACAGCCACAAAGCAGAGGCTTGTCATTACCGGGCGTTTCACCGCCGCACCGTATAAACTCATATGATTATAGAGGTATAAGGGGTTTCAGAATAGGTTTGTTGAAAGGAGTGCCGGAAGTCGGTTACTTGGAGAGTCTAACCTTCTTGCCGTCGGCAAGGGCGTTCTGGCCCACCACTACCACGAGCTGCCCGGGCTGGATGCCGCTGATTACCTCGTAGGATGCGCCGAGGCGCTGGCCCAGTTCCACCTTCACATAGTTGACGGTCTGAGTCTCGGGGTTGTAGGTGTATATGTATTTGTCGCCGGAGCCTTGTTGCTTCACCACCGCGCGGTCAGGCACCACCACATGGTTTGCCTCGCCCAGGGTGAGGGATACGCGGCCGAACATGCCGGGCAATATGCGTCCATCGGTGTTAGGCAGGGTTATCTCCACGCCGAAGGTACGGGTAGTCGGGTCTACGGTAGGCATTATTTTGGAGACGGCGCCTACGAATTCCTCCTCGCCGTAGGTGTCGAAAGTCATGCGGGCGCTCATACCTGTATGAACGAGCGCATATTCGGTTTCGGAGACGTTGATGACGGCCTTGATGGGGCGTACCTGCGCTACGGTAAGTATGGGCATAGAGCCGGTCATGTCGCCCGGGTCGTAATTGCGGGCAGTCACTACGCCGCTCACAGGGCTTGTAAGCACACGGTTCTCGCGGGCGTTCTCAAGGGCGCGGCGGGCGGAGGCCAGATTGTTGCGGGCGGTCTCTACCTGCAGGGCCATCTGGTCTACCTGCTGGCGTGTTCCGCCTCCTATGTCGAGGAGCTGTTTCGCCCGACGATACTCTACCATCAGGTTGTTCAGCTGGGCTTGGGCGGTACTTACGTTCAGCTCATAGCTTGTGGTGTTCACGTCGTCAAGTACCACCACCTTCTGTCCGGCAGCCACGTTCTGCCCCTCGTCCACAAGTATGCGCTCTATGCGCAGGGGCATGGAGGCGGAGATGTTGTTTATCTTCTCGGCCTCGGTGGAAGCCGTGTAGGTGAAAATCTGCTCCACATTACGGGCCTGCACACGGTCTACCTTGACGGTGGGTATTACGTCTTCGCCGTCTTTCTTTGTGTCGTCCTTCTTTTCTTCGCCCGAGCAGCCCATAAGCAAGGCCAGCAGGGGAGATATTATAAGAAAATATTTGAGTTTCATGTCTTTGTATGTTTTTATGACTTCGGTATTGGGGTTAATTGTCGGATTCGTCCAGACCTCGGCCGAGGAGCGCGTCAAGTTCGGAGGTGGAGACGAGGTAATTGTATATGGCTTGCAGATACACCAGACGTGCGGATGTCTCTGCCAGCTCGCTGTCACGTAGGTCCAGGTATGTGCCGGCTCCTATTTCAAAACTTTTCTGCATTATTTCATGAGCTTTCACGGCCTGTTCCACACTCTTTTCGGAGGTGCTGATTTGCTCCACCTCCATATTTATATTGTCTATTGCAAGGTCCACCTGCATACGCAGGGAGCGCTCCAGGTTCTCGCGTTCCAGGCTCATCTCGGCCAGCTGCACCTTGGCCTGTTTCACTCCGTAATAACGGCTGCCGCCGGAGAAGATGGGCACCGAAACCGAGACGCCGACTGTGGAGTACGGGTTCAGGTCTATGTTCTTGAACATATTCCCGTTGGATAGGGAGGACCATGCAAGGTTGAAGGTGGCGGCCACTGTGGGAATAAAGGCGCGTTTCTTGAGGTCGACAGTCTGCTCCAGCAGCTTGGTGTTGAGCGCCAGGGAGCGCATGGAGGGGTTATTGGCCAGGGAAATGGCGCCGGACCCGTCATAGCCGTACATTCCTCGCTGATAGTCTTCAAGCTCGAGGGTAGGCTCGATTTCGATATTGAAGTCCATGCCCATGAGTACCTTGAGCTGCAGTGCCGCCTGTTTGATGGCTATGTCTGCGGCCAGGAGTTCCGGTTCCACGTTCTTCACCTGCACGGCGCTGCGCAGCACATCGTATTCGCTGGCGGTGCCTACCCGGTTCTTTTTCTCGTACAGGTCCGCATTGAATCTGGCATTGTCGTAGTTTTGCTGAATCACCTTTTTGCTGGCACGTGCCAAAAGCAGAGCGTAATAAGCTTTGTTCACGGCGTTGACCATATCTATGCGGGAAGTACGCGCCGACTCTCTGGTAAGCAGGATTTGCGTTTCCGAAAGGTCGATGGACTTCCACAGGGCCGGGGCTATTACGGGGAGTGCCAGGGAGAACCCCATGTTCCAGGAATTATCCGAACCCATTTTGATGGTCTGGCTTTGGCCTCCCATGTTCATCTTGATGCTCTGCAGCTCTATGGAGCGCTGATAAGCCAGGTTGAAGTCAAGGGTGGGGAAGAGGGCCGCCACGGTCTCCTTTTTGCTGTAGTCCATGCGTTCTATCTCCATGTCGGCCACCCGGATTACGGGATTGCTTTCCAGTGCTATGCGCAGGCAGTCTTCGCGCGAGAGACGCACCGTGCCTTTGGCGGAGGGCAGTGAGACGGCGGTTTCCGGCTGTAGCGCCGGGATGCTGTCCTGAGCCATGGCCTGCAAGGCGGGGCACAGGGACATGCCGGTGAGTGCCAATAAAAATATATGTTTCATAATTCGCTTAGGTTTCTGAGAAAACTGTGCAAAGTTAAGAAACATATATATATAATTAGGAGTAATATACAATTGTTTTCGCATATTGACCAAACAATACGGGTTTTGAAACAATAGGCCGGTGTTTTTGGAAATAAAGAACGTCGCGGCGCTTTTGGGAGAATGGGAATTTTTTACTAATTTTGTATCATAAGTAAAGATAAGAATATATGGCTAATTATTACTATGTGGGCCCTGATAATCAGGCGTGTGGCCCGATTGCTCCTTCCGAGTTCCTGAAACATGGCCTCTCGTCCGAGTCTTTGGTGTGTCCCGAAGGGGGAAGTTCCTGGACCCGTCTGGCCGATGTGCCCGGCTTGCTGCAATACTTGCAGACTTCACCCGCTCCTCAGACCCCTCCTTACTTCAATACCCCCGGAGGGCCCGGACAGGAAGCGTACGCTCCTGCGCCGAGCAATCATCTTGTATGGGCTATACTCGTCACTCTGTTCTGTTGTCTGCCTTTCGGTATTGTGGCCATAGTCAAGAGCAGCCAGGTGAACGGACTGTGGGATTCAGGACGCAGGGAAGAAGCGTACCGTGCTGCCGCTGCGGCGGCCAAATGGTGCTGGGCGAGTGCGATTTGCTCGCTCATAGGCGGTGTGATTTATTTTGTTTTTATTTTCCTGTTAGCTTTCTGATGCCTTGCGGATGCACCGGCGGGGACGCATATTGTGGATTTGTTTCATTTCGGCTTGTCTTGCGGCATTGCCGGTACTTTGGTTTGTAGACCCTGAGCAGGCGTCCTGGATGCCGAAGTGCATGGTCCATACCCTAACCGGCTTGCAATGTCCCGGATGCGGCATAACCCGTGCCACCCACGCTCTGCTCCACGGAGAGTTCATGAGGGCGTTGAGCTACAACTGGTTCTTTGTCATATCCGTCCCTTACTTTCTTGCTGCGTGCGCTGTGAATTTCGTGCCGGCATTGCATCGCAGGCAGAGACTCTACCGGGTGGTGTGCGGTATGCCGTTGGCCGTTACATACACGGTATTGTTCAGCCTTTGGTTTATAGTTAGAAATATTTTAGGAATATGAGAAAGATATCAGTCTCATTGCCGATATTGCTGTTGGCGGCCTGTTCGCATACAGGAGAAAACGCTGACAAAGGAGGTGCTGCCGGAGTAAAGTCCGGGAATACCGACCCCCGTCAGGCCTGGTGCCGAAATCTGAAGGACAGCCTGGACCTTTACCGGCAACAGAATGACACTCTTCAAAGCCGTATCGAGGCCGTGCGCTCAGAATTTACCGCTTTGGTTTCCGACTTCGAGATTGTCACCGACCCTATGCTGGTGGAACCGTATCGGGTGGTGCGGGGTTGGAAAGGACATGACACTACCGGGCGGCAAGGTATCTTGGCCCGCGTATTGGAGGATGGCTCCATAGAGGTGGTGGTTACCGCTGCCGGAGATTTCAGTTCCGTAACTCTGAGCAGCTCCGGAGAGAGCGTGAAGAGCTGCACGGTGCCTGCCGGGAATGCCTTGCATACGCGGATAGGAGGTCTGACCCGCGTAGCCTTCAACGAGGCAGCGCCGTTAGCGGCATTCGTGGCCGGACATATTTCGAAGCCGGTGACGCTCACCTTATCCGGAGGCAAGTCTTTTACCCTTAACGGGGCCCAGAAAAAGATGATGGCCGACTCCTGGCGTTTCGCATCCTTGCAGAAAGAACTCAACGAACTTGAACGCCGCGAATCTGTTATATACAATAAAATGCAGCTGGTCCGGACCAAGGTGGACGAGCTGCAACAAACACCTGTAAAGGAAAATCAAACTTACAGATAAGAAATGAAAAGCAAATTCTTGTTGATGTCGGCAGCCCTCCTGGCTGCTGTCTCTGTCGCGCAGGCCGATGTTACGGTAACTGTGCAGAATGGGCCCGGAATGGTGCTTAACGTGAACCAGACCCCTTTGCTGAAGGATGGAACACCCGTGGAGCCTTTTGCCATAACCCTTGATGCCAAAGGTTCAGCCACTTTCAAGCAGGCTGCCGAGCCGGTGGTCATCTCTTTGACCGCCAACACCGAGCCGGTGGGACCCCGTATTTTCAGTGCCGGCGGCAATGAGGCCATCAAGGTCACCGTGGACGCTGACGGCAATTCCACAATGACAGGTACCGCTTTGGTGGAGGGGGTGAGCAAGGTAGACGCCCTCATGGCTCCCTACATGGAGAGCTATAAGGAGATGGCTGCCGGATACGACAGCGACCCGGAAAATGTAGGTTCCGCTCTGGAGGCGCTTGTCGACAAACTGAATGGCGAGCTTCTGAATTACATCAAGGCCAATCCCACGGCTCCGGAGGCCCCTTACGCTCTGATGATGCTTGACGGCGAGAACTTCCTGGAGGCTTATACTCTCTTGAACGTGCCTGCTTCAGTGTTTATGCCTTCCATTCAGGATAAGGTGGCCGACGAGCGTCGCAGTGTAGAGAATGAGAAGCGCATGGCCGCGCTGGAGAACAGCTCCGCACCCGCACCCGGCTTTACCCTGCCCGGACTTGACGGCAAACCGGTATCCCTTTCCGACTTCAAAGGCAAATGGGTGATTCTGGACTTCTGGGGTTCCTGGTGCCGTTGGTGTGTCAAGGGCTTCCCCGAACTGAAAGAACTTTCCGCCAAATATGGCTCTGACCTGGTGATTGTCGGTATTGACTGCCGTGACACACAGGAGCGCTGGCGCGCTGCCGTAGAGAAATACGGACTTGACTGGGTGAACGTGTACAACGATTGCACGGAGGAGAACAATCCGCTGCTCGACGCATACGGCGTACAGGGTTTCCCCACAAAGGTGATAGTAAATCCCGAGGGCAAGGTGGCCAAGATAGTGGTAGGCGCCGAACCCACCTTCCCCGCTATCCTCGCCAGACTGATGGGCAAATAAGCCTGTTCATATAACCGACGCACCCCCGTCTGTATTCAGCA
>URIC01000047.1 GCA_900547755.1 uncultured Bacteroidales bacterium | reverse complement strand
TCGTTTAATTAGACGAGGCGACTCTTTATTGCTTTTCCTTTCGCTGAATAGTTACGTGGAAAACAAGTTTTCCACCCTTAAATGTTAATCTACGGCCGATGTCGGCTGAAACTGTGTCAAGTATATCGGTCAGCGGTTGGCGCGTTTGCGCTCCAGCTCGTCAAGGATTATTTTGCGCAGACGTAAGTGGTGGGGGGTCACCTCCACGTATTCGTCTTCCTTGATGTATTCGAGCGCTTCCTCGAGGCTGAACACTACCGGGGGCACGATTTTTGCTTTGTCGTCGGCTCCGGAGGCGCGCATATTGGTGAGTTTCTTGCTCTTGGTCACATTCACCACTATGTCGTTGTCCTTGGCGTTCTCTCCCACTACCTGGCCGGCGTATACTTCTTCCTGGGGGAAGATGAAGAACCGGCCACGGTCCTGCAGTTTGTCTATGGCATAGGCGAAAGCGGTGCCGCTCTCCATGGCTATGAGAGAGCCGTTGGTGCGGCGCTCTATATCTCCCTTCCAGGGTTGGTATTCAAGGAAACGGTGGGCCATTATGGCCTCGCCGGCAGTGGCGGTAAGCACGTTGTTGCGCAGACCTATGATGCCTCGGGCAGGAATCTGGAACTCTATGTGTATGCGGTCGTTCTGTGTCTCCATGCTCAGGATGTCTCCTTTGCGTCGGGTGACCATGTCTATGACCTTGGAGGAATATTCCTCGGGCACATTTATTGTAAGAGACTCCACGGGCTCGCATTTCACTCCGTCTATTTCCTTGGTGATGACTTTGGGCTGTCCCACCTGCAGTTCGTATCCCTCGCGACGCATTGTCTCTATAAGGATAGAGAGGTGCAGCACGCCTCGGCCATATACGGTCCATATATCGGAGTCCTCGGCTTTTTCCACACGAAGGGCGAGATTGCGGTCAAGCTCTTTTACAAGACGTTCCCCTATGTGGCGGGAGGTGACGTATTTGCCGTCTTTGCCGAAGAACGGGGAGTCGTTGATGGTGAAGGTCATGGACATGGTGGGCTCGTCGATCGCTATGCGCGGAAGAGCCTCGGGGTTGGCCGGCAAGGTTACGGTGTCGCCTATTTCAAAATCCGTGAGGCCTACGATGGCGCAGATGTCGCCGCTGCTTACCTCCGTCACCTTCTTGCGTCCCATGCCCTCGAAAGTGTGCAGCTCCTTGATGCGTTGTTTCTCCACAGAGCCGTCTTTCTTAACCAGCGCGATGTCCATATTCTCGCGAATGGTGCCGCGGTGTACGCGCCCTATGGCTATGCGGCCTACGTAGTTGGAGAAGTCCAGAGAGGTGATGAGCATCTGTGGCTCACCCTCTAATTGTGTGGGGGCGGGTATGTATTTGACTATGGTGTCCAGGACGGCGGTGATGTCGTCGGTGGGCTTTTTCCAGTCTTCGCTCATCCATCCCTGCTTCGCGGAGCCATAGACGGTGGGGAAGTCAAGCTGTTCCTCGGTAGCGCCGAGGTTGAACATCAGGTCGAACACCTGCTCCTGCACCACGTCCGGGCGGCAGTTCGGTTTGTCCACCTTGTTTATGACCACCACGGGCTTCAGCCCCATCTGTATGGCTTTCTGAAGCACGAAGCGTGTCTGGGGCATGGGACCTTCGAAAGCATCCACGAGCAGCAGACAGCCGTCGGCCATATTGAGTACTCGCTCCACTTCTCCGCCGAAGTCGGCGTGTCCCGGAGTGTCGATAATGTTGATTTTTGTCCCTTTATAGTTTATGGAAACGTTTTTGGAGAGGATAGTGATGCCTCGCTCGCGTTCCAGGTCATTGTTGTCGAGTATGAGTTCGCCGGTACTCTGACCCTCTCTGAAGAGGTGGCCTGCCAGCAGCATTTTATCGACCAGGGTGGTTTTCCCGTGGTCCACATGAGCTATGATAGCTATGTTGCGAATATCTTCCATAAAAGCGTCTTAAGGTACTTCTTTTTCAAGATGCAAAGTTAGTAAAAAATCCCGAAACAGACAATTTCCCTGACATTTGCTGTTTTCGGTTCTCGGATATAAGGGCAACTGTCCGTTCCTGAAAAAGAAGCGGGGTTACCCGCCTGAGTGGTGGCCCTGACTTTGCCTTGCCTGTCTGCTGAATTTGATTAGAGAATATTTTATTTGCCCAATAGGACGATTGATAAGAGTCTTATTGAAAAATAATTGAATAAAACTTGCAAATGACAATAAAACACATTACATTTGCAGCGATAATAACATCTAATACCACCCAAATAATAATATCTTTTTTACTAATTAATACCTATAAAACTATGAAGAAGAACCTTAACATGCTGACGGCCGCTTTCGTCGCGGCCGTAGCCGCTGTCCCGGCGGTCGCGTCGGAAGAGCCTGTGACGCTCTACGGCTTTATGACTTATTCCCAAAGCGGACATAGTAACGGAATCCATTCGCTCAAGGCGGAAGATGGTGCCCAGCCTGAACTGTTCATGGCCGACGGCGACATGCTGAGCAACGGAGGCGCCGTGTACGCCGACGGGAAATGCTACGTGCTCTCGTACATGGATTTCTTCGGAAGTATGATGTGGTGGTACCAGGTCTATGACCTTGACACGGAGGAAATGACGATGGTCAGCGATGCCGCGTGGGGAGTGAAGGATGCCGGAAGCGCGATGACCTACGACCCTTCCACCGGCAATGTCTACTCAATCTGCATAGATGCCGCTGACAACGACAAGTTCACCCTCAGCACCATGGATTTGCTCGACGGCACGAAGACCCCTGTGGCCGGGATAGACGAGCGTATGTGCGCTATGGCCGCTACGGCCTCCGGGGTCCTTTACGGTATCGGAATGGACGGCAACCTTTACACTATAGACAAGTTCACGGCCGGCCGCACTCTCGTGGGCCCGACCGGGGTGAAGCCGGAGTCTAACCAAAGCGCGGTGGTAGACTGGAAGACAGGTGTCATGTACTGGAGCGCGTACACCGCCGACGGGGGCGCTCTGTACACGGTGGACACTGGGACTGGACAGGCCACGCTCCTTTCTACCTACGATGACAAGCAGCAGCTCGTGGGACTGTTCATAAGGCAGACGGCCGTAGCCGACGGCGCACCGTCCTCGGTGGACGGCTTCTCGGTGGAGTTTGACAAGGCCACGACCGCAGGTACTGCGGCGTTCACGATGCCGACGCTCGACATCAACGGGGAGACGCTCGCCAATGAACTCAGCTACGGCGTCCGCCTTGACGAGGAGACGCTCGCCGAAGGCATCGCGCAGCCCGGAGACCGCGTGGAGGAAGGCATAGTCTCGCCGCGCACCGGAAATTGCCGCTTCACCGTGTACGTCTCCAATGCCACGGGCGAAGGCAAACCGGAGAGCATCAACGTCTGGGTCGGGCCCGACACGCCGCTCAAGGTGGAGGACCTGTCGCTCGCCGAAGACGGCGGAGACCTGTCGCTTTCCTGGAAGTTGCCCGCAAGGGGTGTCAACGGAGGGTATGTGGACCCGGAACTGACGCGCTACCGCATAGTCCGGGGTCCTTACGAGGACATGACCGTCGAGGACTTCGAAGGTACGGAGTTCCGTGAGGCGTATGATTCCGGAGGCGTGAACCCACACATGTACACAGTGACCCCTGTATACGACGGCAGGACCGGAGAGACAGCCCTCTCCAACACTGTCATCACCGGAAGATACTGCGAGCCGCCGTTCAGTGAAGACCTGACCGACCCGTTCCGGTCGCTCGTGTTCACCGCCGTGGATTCCAACCAGGACGAATGTACATGGCTCTACGACTGGGACGAGAAAGCCATGAAGTGCGAATGGCCGATATCGCCCTCCAGCGACGACTGGCTGATTTCGGCTCCGATATTGTTCCAGGCCGACAAGACATACGTCGTGTCGCTTGGCATCCGCTCCGAAGGCAAATGGAACTACGATGATGAAGTGTACGAAGACGTGTATGCGGGCACCCTTTCCATGTTCCTTGGCGACAAAGCCGAGACGGATGCTATGACTGAAGAGATAATTAAACCGTATGATGTGGAGAAGACCGAATGGCATTCCCTGTCTTCAGACCGTTTCTCCGTGCCGGCCACAGGCGTATACCATATCGGACTGCACCATTCGGGCACGCGCAGCATCTATTATACGTATCTCAGGAGCCTTGACATCTCTGTCCACAGCGGCGTTGAAAGCGTCGAGGCCGAATACGACGGCTGCGAGGTAGAATATTACGACCTGCAGGGCATACGCATCTCCGCCCCGGCGAAGGGGAGCATCGTCATAGTCCGCAAGGGAGGACGCTCCTCGCTGATAAGGGTCAACTGAGGCCGACCTTGTATCAATATGCTGATTGGTAGGTACGGAAAAACATTCTAAGTGCCGACTATATGATTTCGGTAACGCAAGGAAGCGCCATGTCTGTAAAAGACATGGCGCTTCCTTAGGTGGTCGGGGTGTATTACCAGGCTATTTTGGTTGTCTTTCCTGCGGACTGTACCAGATAGATACCCTTGGCGGGCAGCTGCACTGAGCCTTTGGCGCGGAGGGCTATGGCTCTGCCGTCTATAGTGTAGATGTCCACAGGCTCGGCGCTTGTCACTACGCCGTCGCTCATACTGAAGTCCGGGGTGCCGTCCATAATGCCTTCAATGCCGCTGGATTCGGCAGTCGTGAATTTTACGGACTGGGACATACGGGACTGGCCGGAACCTGAGACAGCACGCATATATGCCACGTAGTCGGTTTTCTTCTGCAGGCCCTGGGCCTTGAAAGTATTGCCGTCCACGCGGTAGGCGTCGTAGCCGTTGACGGGGGTGTCCTGCAGGCCGTTGGAATAGTAAATGTGTATGTCGTCCATGTTCATTTGCAAGCCGGCGGTGCGGGCCTGGAAGACAATCATGAGCTGGCGTACACCTGTGGGGAAGTCTTTGATTTCCACTTTCTGCCCATTCTCGGAGCAGACGATGTCTTTGACTTCGGCTATCTGGGAGAGACTGAAATCCGGGGATACGGCGTATATCCGGAGCGACATATTTCCGTTTTCCACATTTGTGCGGGCCCAGAAGTCTATGGATGTTATGTCCTTGTCGTAGATGCCGGTTGTGATTGCGGTCTCGTTGTAGAGGCGCAGCGAGGGAGAGGATTCGCCCACATATTCGCTGCGGTTGTCGAATGTGCCGCCGGGGAACATCCAGTCAGAGGGAGCCTTGCGGTTGTCCCAAGCCACGGTCTGGCCGAGTTCGGGTTCGTTCTCGGTGCGCGTAGCCACAGTGACTTCGTAGTGGTCGGCGCCGTTCACTTCATACCATTTGAGGTCGGCGCTGTCGGCGTCGGGAATCACCTCCAGGAGGGGAACGGTGCTTTCCAGGTCGGAGGAATAGGTGCTGTAGAAGCCCTGGCTGGGCTCCGACAGGTTGTTGGCTGTGCCGGCGTACAGTGATATCTGGTAGGAAACGCCCGGCTTCAGGTCGGTAAGGGTGAC
This sequence comes from uncultured Bacteroidales bacterium, assembly GCA_900547755.1. GTDB lineage: Bacteria > Bacteroidota > Bacteroidia > Bacteroidales > Muribaculaceae > Lepagella. The sequence continues at coordinate 12,387 of URIC01000047.1, read as the reverse complement.
GGAGGTCTTGTCGCCGAGGTTCGCGAAGGTGTATCTGTCTACAAACTCAGTCTCGAGGGTGCCGAACAGGTCGTCCACCTTCATGCCGAGAGCGGTTATGTAGTATGTGTTGGCTCCAGGCACCGGTTCCCATTTAAAGGAGAGGGATGTATCGTCCATATCGGTGAGTACGGCATTGGGGGCCCGGGTGTAAAGCGGAGAGTCCGGAGAGCCGCCATTGCCGAAACGCAGGGAGACTGTGCCGGTCACATCCTCGCCTATGTTGGTGACGTCGAGCAGGCCGGTCTTGCCGTCCCAGTTGGCGAAGGCCGGATTGCCGGTGCCCTTGAATTCGGAGATGCCGGAGATGCCGGGGAAAGTGTCGCCGCCCTGTGTGCCGCTGTCTGCCATACCGTCGGCTTCCACTACGTCAAGGTGCTGATGGACCGGGTTGTTGTTGACCACATTGCTGTCCCATGCCGCCTGGTTGAAGTCCACGTGCCATACCAGCATGCCGTGGCCTGGAATGAAGGTGTCCCAGCTGTGTTTCTGGCGGTTCTCGAAGAGATAATACTCGGTGGGGCGTGCGGGGTCGATAGTGACGCGGTACGAATACCCGCCGTCCACCGTGGGTTGCATATTGATGTCCGCGCCCTCCGTTATGTCTATGGGCTTTTCCCATTCCAGGGCATACTTCTCGTAGATGGAGTAGAGGGGCGGAGTGCGGGAGTTGTTGTTGTAGGAGCCTTGGTCCATGACGCAATATGTGCCGGGGGTGAAGGCTGTGGTGTAGCTGGTGGCGTACACGTCGGGCAGGCCGAGTACGTGGCCGAACTCGTGGCAGAATGTGCCTATGCCGGAGTGGGTCTTTGGGTCACCGTTTATGCGGCGCAGCGTCAGCTCGTTGGTGCAGGCGTAGTGGTCCACCTTCACGCCGTCCAGTTCGGGACAGTTGTCCACGTATCGGATGTTGAAGGCGTGGGGCCACACAAAGTCATCGCCGGCGCCCTCGTTCTCGCCGTAGCCGGCGTAGAATATGAATACGTTGTCTACATATCCGTCTCCGTTGGTGTCATATTTTGCGAAATCTATTTCGCTGTCCAGCGCGTTGCAGGCATCTATTACCATCTCCCAGGGATTCGCGTCGCTGCCTTCAATGTTTCGGCCATAGTAGAAGTACGGGTTGGGGAGCGTTACAGGGCCGTAGACATCGAAAGAGGGCTGATATACGTTGTTGCTGGATGCGTGGAAGTAGTCGGCCGCCGAGCCGTCGCAATAGTTGCCGGAGTAGCCCGGTTCGTTGAGCATACGTGTCATCTCGCTCTTGGGGTCGTCGGCGAAACTCCACTGGAGGTCTGCGAAGTTGACCAGAATCACAAGTACGGGACGTTCTCCGTCGGTGGGAATGGCGCGCAGGTCATGGCCGTCCGCGTTGTCCCACTTGCCGGGAGGTACGGAGCCGGCACGATAGAGAGCCGGAGCCTTGGCTGCACGTGCGCCGATGTTGTTGGTCAGCGCGCGTGTCTTAATGGTCTCGAAGGTCTGTTTCGGGTCAATTCCCGACAGTATTTCGGCCTCGGCGGCGGAGCGCTGTGTGGCATCGAAAGGTAGCAGGGATGTCGCTGCGCCGGCATTGTCCAGTATGCGGTACCATCCGTCCGGCTGTCGGGCCACCAGGTATCCCTCGCGGTCCATCATGTAGTGGAAATGCTCGTCACCATGGAGAGAGAGCGTGATTTGGCTGCCGTCCGGCTGAGTGCGCGTAAAGGTCCCCGGCCTGGCAGGCGCAGCCATCAGGGGTAGGGAAGCTCCGGTTAAAGCCGCTGCGGCAAGTGCGTTGCGTAATGAGTATTTCATTGCTTATGTTGTTGGTAAGTACGGCCGGTGAGTGCGGCCGGCGGTTAATAATAATCTGAGTCAGGAATACAGGATATGTAAACAGCCTCGAAGTTTGTTCATCGAGGTTGCAAAGTTAATGAAAAAACGCTGTGTATCGCAAATTTATTGTTGTCTTAATTTCCGCTTTTTCAGTTTTTTTTGTATCTTCGCCCCATATTTTGTGTACTATGAAAGAGAAGAAAAATTATTCAATAAACATAAAGGGCGAGTTGTGCGATTTTTCCACCCCCTGGGTTATTGGAATTGTCAACGCCACGCCCGATTCGTTCTATCCGGGCAGCCGCGTTTTCCGCGCGGATGCGATAAGGGAGCGTGTGCGCTCCATGCGCGTTGCCGGAGCCAGGGGTGTGGATATAGGGGGATATTCTACCCGTTCCGGGGCCTCGGAGGTATCTGCCGATGAGGAGTACCGCCGCCTGGCCATGGCGCTGCAGGTAGTGGCCGAGGAGTGGCCCGAGGCCGTGGTGAGTGTGGACACTTTCCGCGCCGACGTGGCACGTCGTTGCGTGGAAGACTGGAACGTGGATACCATAAACGACATCTCGGGGGGCGACATGGATTCCCGGATGTTCGAGACGGTGGCCGACCTGGGGGTCTCCTATGTGCTGATGCACACGCGCGGCACACCGGCCACCATGCAGAGCCTCACTGATTACCGGGATGTGACGGCGGAGGTCATATCCGACCTCGCCGCCAAGGCCGCCAGGCTCAACAGACTGGGAGTGAAGGATATTCTCATAGACCCGGGATTCGGATTCGCAAAAACGGTGGAGCAGAATTACGAGCTGATGTCCCGTCTGGACGATTTCCGCGACATGGGTTATCCTCTGTATGTGGGGGTGTCCCGCAAGAGTATGATTTTCAGGCTGTTGGATATTACACCGGCCGAGGGCTTGAACGGCACGACGGTGCTGAACACGTTTGCCCTGCTGCATGGCGCCGATGTACTCCGCGTACACGATGTGGAGCAGGCTGTGCAGGCAGTGAAAATCACGCAGATGCTTAATAGACGATAGACTAATGTTTAATAGATGATAGACTTCGGAATAAGAGATGTGATAGACATCCTGCTGGTGGGACTGCTCCTGTTCTACCTCTATCGCACTATGAAGAAGAGCGGCACTCTCAGTATCTTTGTGGGTGTCATGGCCTTTGTGGTGGTTTGGATTCTTGCTTCGGAAATCTTCAACCTGCGCCTGACCGGGTCTATCCTGGACAAGTTCATGGCCATAGGCCTGATAGTGCTGGTGATACTTTTCCAGGACCAGATAAAGCGCTTCCTGATAGACCTGGGGTCACACGAGAAGTGGAATTTCTTTGCCCGTATTTTCCACCACCAGAGCGACCGGGAAAAGGAGATGGACTATATACTGCCGGTGGTGTACGCCTGTATGGGTATGAGCAAGACCAAAACGGGTGCGCTTATAGTCTTTCAGCGGGCTGTTCCTCTGACGGACTATGAGAAGACGGGAGATATTATCGACGCCAATATCAATACCCGTCTCATCGAGAATATATTCTTCAAGAACTCTCCTCTACACGACGGAGCCATGATTATAGCCGGGCGCAGGATAGTCTCGGCCGGTTGTATCCTCCCTGTGAGCCACGATATGCACATACCTAAAGAGTTGGGTCTCAGGCATCGTGCGGCCCTGGGTATGAGCCAGGTCACAGACGCGGTATGCGTCATAGTCAGCGAGGAGACAGGCAATATCTCCATGGCTATGGACGGTGCGCTGCGTGTGCGCCTCACCGCTCCCGAACTGGAGAAGGCTCTGACCGAAGTCCTCGCCGGCGAGTGATATTGCGAGTAAAGTACCTGTTGGGGATGTTCGGATGCCGGTTTGACATACGTGTGTCGCTCACCATTCTGTCGGTGGCGGTGCCTGTTGTGGGGATGACGGTCCTGTGGTGTATGCTGCCGGCTCATTCCGACGACCTGTGGTATGACCAAGGCATGAGGGATTTCATGGCTGCGGGGCAGAGTCGCCTGCAGGCACTCCTGAGCGAGATGCAGGTACACGCCGAGACGGATAATCTCAGGTTTGCCAATGTGGCTTATTTGTTGTGCAGCTGCGTGCCCCGATGGGTGACGGCAGTCCTGTTGGGCTTCTGTATGGCGTGGGGCCTATGGGGCCTTGTCAAGCTCTCGGGAGGGGGCATACAGACACCTCTGCGAGCCTCAATGTTGAGTGTGGCATACGTGTATGTTTTGCCCTGGATGGCGTTTCCTTTCAGCCATGATTTCGCGTTAAACTATGTGCCCTCCGTGGCTTTGTGCGCATGGACTGCGTGGCTATTCTGCCGTCCTCGGACACTGACACTCCGGGCAAGCATCGGGGCGGTGGTTCTGGCCCTGCTGACCGCCTTTTGGCATGAGGAGGCAGCCGTGCCGCTTATTTTAGCCTTCCCCATGTACATGATTGTGAGTGCAGACCGGGCGCGTTGGCGTATTCTTATGTGGCTGGCTCTGCTCCCTGGCCTTATATATCACGTCTGTATGCCCGGGTTTTGGTACCGCCTTTCCATTATGGGCACCGGGGAGGGTGGTATTCACCTCAAATCGGCATTTCTGCTGACGTTGCTGTTGGGAGCCGTAGCCGTTTGGGCGTGTCGCAAATCTTGCAGAAAAGGCAAATGTGGGTACGATGAGGGGGTGGTATGCCTGTGTGCATCGGCTGGCATCGGTTCATTGGGACTCGCTCTGACGGTCAGCGGAAATGAACGGGCTATGGTCTGCGGCATGATGCTCTGTATAGCCGGGTGGCTAAGAGTGTCCGGGATGCCTTTAGGGCGTTCACTGAGAAGCCTGATGCGCACCTCTTCGGTGTGGTTGGCAGCAGTGTTGGTTTGTATCCTTACCTGGCATTTCGCGGTTGTCGTGGCGGAGAGCAGGGCGATGCTTGTGAAGTATGACCGGGCTTTGGAACGCTATGTGGAGTCGGGAGACCTATGGATATATTGCGACCTGGATTATGGCGAAGAGCGTACCTGTCTATGGCGTGAATGTAGGCCCGGACGTCAGTTCCTGAGGCCGGGTTATGTACAGGAACGCCTCTCCCTCTGGTGGCGGGGCGAAGACCGTTTCTGCATATTCTATGACGAGAAAGAGAAAGAACGCGAGGAATAAGGCATCACGCTTTATTCCTCGCGTTCTTTCTGTGTGTCTGGGTTGTCTTAGTCTATCAGTGCTTTGCCGGTCATATCCTGGGGTTGGGGCAGGCCCATTATTTTAAGGATAGAGGGGGCTACGTCTGCCAGGCGTCCGTTCCGGGCCGTGTGTCCCGGGGTCTGTGTGATGTAGATGAAAGGCACCGGGTTAAGGGAGTGGGCCGTGTTGGGTGTGCCATCCGCGTTGAGCGCATGGTCGGCATTGCCGTGGTCGGCGATTAGTATTCCCTCGTAGCCATGTGCCTTTGCAGCTTCCACTACGTCGTGGACGCAAGTGTCTACGGCTTCCACGGCTTTCTGTATGGCGGTATATACGCCGGTGTGACCCACCATGTCGCCGTTGGCGAAGTTTACGACTATGAAGTCATATTTTTCAGAGTCGATGGCGGCTACCAGTCTGTCCTTCACTTCGTATGCGCTCATCTCGGGCTTGAGGTCGTAGGTCGCCACTTTGGGAGAGGGCACCAGGATACGGTCCTCATGTTCGAAAGGAGCCTCGCGGCCACCGTTCAGGAAGAAAGTGACGTGGGCATATTTTTCGGTCTCGGCTATGTGGAGCTGTTTCTTGTCATGCTTTGAGAGCCATTCGGCCAGGGTGTCCGGCACATCCTCTTTGTCGAAAAGGATGTGAACCCCTTTGAAAGAGGAGTCGTAGGGGGTCATGCAGTAATACTGGAGTCCCGGTATGGGGTTCATGTCCTCCTCGCTGTGTTGGGTCAGGACGACGGTCAGCTCTTTTGCGCGGTCGTTGCGGTAGTTGAAGAAGATTACGGCATCCCCGTCCTTTATGGTGCCGTCCGTCTCCGCGTTGACTATGGGCTTTATGAACTCGTCGGTGACACCCTCTTCGTAGCTCTCTTCCATGGCTTTCACCAGGTCGGTGGCTTTTTTGCCCTGGCCGTGGACGAGCATATCGTAGGCTTCCTTGATTCGTTCCCAGCGGTTGTCGCGGTCCATGGCGTAGAAGCGGCCTATGATGTCGGCTATCTTGCCGGTGGTGGCCGCACAGCGGTCTTCTACTTGCCTGATAAAGCCGGCACCGCTCTTGGGGTCGGTGTCGCGTCCGTCCATGAAGCAGTGCACGTACACCTTTTCCAGGCCGTACTCCTTGGCTATGTCCAGGAGGGCGAAAAGGTGTTCCAGGCTGGAGTGTACGCCGCCGTCGGATGTAAGGCCCATGAGGTGCAGGGCCTTGTCGTTGTCGCGGGCGTAGGAGAAAGCGGAGATGATTTCCTTGTTCTTAAGAATGGACTTGTCGGCTATGGCGCGGTTGATTTTCACCAGGTCCTGGTAGACTATGCGGCCTGCGCCGATGTTGAGGTGTCCCACCTCGGAATTGCCCATCTGGCCGTCGGGAAGGCCTACGTCTTCTCCGGAGGCCTGAAGCTCGGAGTGGGGATACTGTTTGAGCATAGAGTCGATGTAGGGGGTGGGGGTGTTGAAAATGGCATCGTCTTTCTTGTGGTCGCCGATGCCCCATCCGTCAAGAATTATGAGAATCGCTTTATGAGACATATCTTACTGAATATAAATATATACTTTATTTGGATTTCTTTTTTGAGGCACGAGCTCCGGATGTTTTTGGCACCGGCTTCATGCGGCGCAGCACCTGTGCGGTGCGGGAGGGGATATACATACGCAGCCAGCCCTTGCCGGAGGGTCTGTAAAGCGGGTCGGGAGCGGTGAAGTGGTGTATCTTGTCGTCGATGTTGCCAAATCCGCCGAACTCGTCGGCATCGGAGTCAAGCACCACCTCGTATTCGCCTTCGGGAGCCAGTATGCCGTAACCCTCGAAGCTGCGCGTGGGGGAGAAATTGAAAACGAACAGCAGGTCGCCTCGCATGAATGAGAGTATCTGGTCGTCATCCTTTTCCCAGAGTTTCTCCACAGGTTTTCCCTGGAAGTCGTACTCTCCGGACACCGTCTTTATCATTGCGTTGTCGAATCGGTTCAGATACTTGTATTTGAGGTCTTCGCGGTCTACGAGGCTCCACTGGCGGCGGGCGTACTTATAGCTCCATCCGTTGCCCTGGCGGGGGAAATCAATCCACTCCGGATGACCAAATTCATTACCCATGAAATTCAGATAACCGCCGTTGATGGTGGAAGCCGTAAGCAGGCGAATCATTTTATGCAAGGCTATACCGCGTTCTACAGCGTAGTTTTCATCTCCTTTTTTGAAGTGCCAATACATGTCGGCATCTATCAAGCGGAAAATGATAGTCTTGTCGCCCACCAAAGCCTGGTCGTGGCTTTCACAATAAGATATGGTCTTCTCGTCAGCCCGTCGGTTCGTTACTTCCCAGAACATGCTGCTGGGTTTCCAGTCCTCGTCCTTCTTTTCCTTGATGGTCTTTATCCAATAATCCGGGATACCCATAGCCATGCGGTAGTCAAAGCCCATGCCCCCGTCCTCAAAAGGAATTGCCAGCCCCGGCATTCCGCTCATTTCCTCGGCTATGGTTATCGCCTTGGGGTTGATTCGGTGAATGAGTATGTTGGCCAGGGTGAGGTAGGTGATGGCGTTGGTGTCCTGGGAGCCGTCGTAATAATCGGCATATGAGCCGAAGGCCTTGCCCAGCCCGTGGTCGTAATACAGCATGGAGGTTACGCCGTCGAACCGGAAGCCGTCGAACTTATATTCCTCGAGCCAGTACTTGCAGTTGGAGAGCAGGAAGTGCAGCACGCTGTCTTTGCCGTAATCGAAGCACAGACTGTCCCATGCGGGGTGCTCGCCCCTGGAGTCAGGGTAGAAGTAGAGGTCGCGGTTGCCGTCCAGGCGAGCCAGGCCCTCGGTCTCGTTCTTCACGGCGTGGGAGTGGACTATGTCCATAATCACCGCTATGCCCATGGAGTGTGCGTCGTCTATGAGGCGTTTCAGGTCGTCCGGAGTGCCGAAGCGCGAGGATGCGGCGAAGAAGGAGGACACGTGGTAGCCGAAAGAGCCGTAGTAGGGATGTTCCTGTATGGCCATTATCTGTATGGCGTTGTAGCCGTCTCCGTGTATGCGCGGCAGCACACGGGTACGGAACTCCTCGAATGAGCTGACCTTCTCCTCTTCGCCGCTCATGCCTATGTGACATTCGTATATCAGGAGCGGTTTCACATCCGGGGTGAATTTGCTGACTTTGAAAGCATAGGGCTTCTCGGGGGCCCATACCTGGGCGGAGAATATGTTTGTGCCGGGGTCCTGCACCACACGGGTGGCGAAGGCGGGAATACGTTCACCCTGGCCGCCGGGCCATTGTACGAGCATCTTGAAGAGGTCTCCGTGGTGTATGGCCTCCGCAGGGAGGGAAACCTCCCACACGCCGCCTCCCGTGGAAGTGAGTCTCCACTGCTCGGAGGGGGTCCAGTCGTTGAATGTGCCTATGAGGTGGATTGCGGTGGCCGAGGGGGCATATTCGCGGAATACCCACCCGGACTTGGAACGGTGTAACCCGAAATATTTATGTGCGTTTGCGAAGTCGCTGAGTGAGCCGCCGGTGGCAGAAGTGAGGGCCGCGAGCTTGCGGTTCACATCTTCGTGACGTCCCTCGATGGCGTTTGCGTAAGGCTCCAGCCAGGAATCTTGTCTTAGGATAGATAACTTTTTTTCCATTTTGCATATAAGGAGAGGTGCAAGGGTATAACACGCCGACGCACCGCACGGTTTAATGGAGGACTTTGATTTTATGGCACCTTGCGGATAAGTCCGCCGGTGTCTTGCCACGGAATTTTTCGCCAAATTTAGCAAATAATACCCACATACGCAAACCGCTGTCAGCCAACGGCGCATGACAGCGGTTCGGCCGCATACGGAAAGACCGAGGCCGGGATGTCTGTTCCGACGTCCCGGCTTCGGCAGGTGGTTTAACAGGGCGTGTCAGTCTAAGATTTTCTTTACGAAGTCGTAGTCAGGCTCTTCTGTAATCTGTTCGCAAAGGCTGGTGCCTATAACGGTTCCGTCTCTGTCTATGATTACCAGTGCGCGGGCGTAGAGGCCCTGCATGGGGCCATCCTCGATGCGTACGCCGTATTTGGTGCCGAACTGGCTGCGGAATCCGCTGCCGGTGGCCACGTTCTTGATGCCGTTGGCGGTGCAGAAGCGGGTGGCTGCAAAGGGCAGGTCCATGCTGACGCATAGCACACGGGTGTCCTCCAGCTTGGCTACGTCGGCGTTGAAGCGGCGCACGGAGGCGGCGCATACGTCGGTGTCCATGCTCGGGAAGATGTTGAGTACCAGACGGTGACCTTTGTATTTTTCGAGATTTATTTCCATGAGGTCTTGTCCTACGAGGTGGAGTTCAGGAGCTTTCTCACCTACTTTGGGCAGATGGCCGCAGGTGTGCATGGCCATGCCGTTCAGGAATACTGTTTCCATACTGTTCGCGTATAAAGTTTTATGTAATTCGTTACTCAGGTTCAACACCGGGAAACGTGTTATTGTTCAGCGGGATGGAGGGATTGATTAGCCACAGGCGTTTCACGGCGCGTGTGACTGCGGTATACAGCCAGCGGTGGAAGTCCAGGTCGTGCCATGCGTCCTGCCTGATGCCGGCCATATCTATGTAGACGTGGTCCCACTGTCCGCCCTGCGCCTTGTGGCAGGTGAGGCAATAGCCGTATTTGGCCTGGATGGCATTCAGGTACGGGTCGTTGCGCAAGGCCCGCATCTCCTCGGCCGGGTCATGCGTACGGGTTCTGATGTCCAGGACCACCTGCGCGTACAGCTCGGCATATTCGGCTTTGGAGAGGGACGGAGACTCATTGTCCAGGCAGGTTAGGAGCAGCTTGCAGTCTATGTTCAGGTCAGAGTCCGGGAATGTCAGCTCCACATCGGCCCAGTCATGTCCATAGCGTGTCTCCTCTCCGTGGATTCTCTCTACGGTGGCGCCCTCGCCGTTGGCTATGAACAGCTGGCCGGGCAGTCTGGCGGTCCAGAAGTAATTGTTTTTGGCCACCACCAGGCGGTCTCCTTTTTCCAGGCGGTTCTCGGCATACAGCACCGTGCCCCGTATGGCGCGGTTGAATGTCGCTGCCCTCCAGTTGGCCCGGGTCACCACCAGGGTAGAGTCCTGACCCACCTCGCTGTAGGAGTCGGAGATGCTTTCGGCCAGAAATTCGCTGGAGATTACCTTGACGTCCGGGAAGTCCGCAGGCCATAGGCGGGCTTCCGGCAGAGGCTCCCGGAGCATGCGGTGTCGCAGTCGCGTGGCATTGTACAGGATGCCGCTCTTGGATGCCTGGCGCAGCGGATGCTCCAGGTCGAAGACGTTCACATCCAGCCCGAGCTGCCGCATTGAGTCGGGGTTCATGGCATGGCTCACCGTTTCGCCTACGGGGGGAAGCTGCGCGGTGTCGCCGGCCAAAATCAGGGCGCAGCCGGGGGAGGAGTACACGTGCGCCACCAGATGCTCCAGCAGACGTGAGCCGCAGGCGGCAATCATAGACGCTTCATCTACAATGAAAACGGTGTCGCGGTCTTTGTTCGGAGCGAGGTAAAAGCCCGTGGCGTCGGGCGAGAGTGTGTCGCCTCTGTACAGTCTCTTGTGTATGGTGGTGGCACGGTGTCCGGAATATGCCGACATCACCTTGGCGGCGCGTCCGGTGGGAGCCAAAAGCACTGTTTTCAGCTTTGTCCCTGTCAGAGCGGAGGTTACGGCGGCCATCACGGAGGTCTTGCCTGTGCCTGCGTATCCACGGAGCATGAACATCTCCCGCTCGCCGTGGCCGGCTATGAACTCGCTCAATCGCCACAACAGCTCATCCTGTCCCCCCTGAGGCTCGAAAGGAAAACGCTCCAGGGCCTGCCGATATAGATAGTCTGCGTCTAACACTCTGCAAATTTAAGCAATTTTGTCCGTAGTTCAAAGGATTTTTTGTAACTTTGTCAGCTGTATGGAATCCCCGATGCCTGACTTTTCCGACCGCACGTTGTGGCGGCTTATTCTGACGGTGGGAATGTGCGGCCTGGAGGCCACGTTCCTTAACGTCAAGACACACGTGTGTGTGCCTTACCTGCGGCGTGCCTGGGAGTGTCCCGCTCCGGATGTCCTTGAGAATCTCGAGGATGCCGTGTACGATGACCCGCTGCTCCCTGACGATTATAATGTCTCTATACTTATTTCTCCCCGCTCCACCCTGCTGGTGCCCCCGGAATCGGTGGACCCTGAAGCCTGTCCGGATATAGCCCGTGTGCTGGATGCCGTGGACGCTTCCGAGACCAAAGAGGTGTGGACCGAACCCATGGGCGAGGCGTTGGCTCTTTGCTCTCTGCCCAAGGGTATACGCGGTTTTCTGAACCGTACTTTCCCCACCGAGGATGTGCGCCACCTCATGGCGCCGATTGTGGAGCATTTCGCTCCCGTGGCCCGTAGCGAGGGCGGAGAGAAGATGTGGGCGCATCTGCACGAAGGGGGAGTGGATATGGCGGCCTGGCGGGACGGGCGTCTGCTCCATGCCGGCACATGGGCCTGTAAGCCGGGTGCGGATGCCGCTTATTACCTGCTTTTCGCCTGGCGCGCTTTGCGTCTCGACTCCGCGCAGGGGGAGCTGAGAGTGAGTGGAACGGAGCTTATGCGCCGGGAGGTGATGACCATGCTCCGCCACCACATAAATTATGTGGGCCTGACGGTTACTGATTCCGCGACCGCTGTGGCGCTATCCCGTGGAGTGGGTCTGTCGCAGGCGTTGGTCGCGAACAAATTTTCAGATGTTTTGAAAAGATGAGGATTATACGAGGAAAATATGGGCGCCGCCGCTTCGACGTGCCCCGCAATATCTCTGCGCGTCCTACTACTGACTTTGCGCGCGAGAACATATTCAATGTGTTGGAGAATATGGAGGACTTCGACGGTCTTTCGGCTCTTGACCTCTTCAGCGGCACCGGCGCGATAGCCCTGGAGTTCCTGAGCCGTGGCTGCTCGCGTGTCGTGGCGGTGGAGATGGCTGCCACCCAGGCCAACTTCATACGCTCGGTGAAGGAAAAACTCAACGCTGTCGGTCTGTCGGTGGTGAAGGGGGATGTCTTCAAGTTTATAGACACATGTACCGAGAAGTTCGACATGATTTTCGCAGACCCTCCTTACGACCACCCTCGTTTCGCGGAGATTCCGGAACTTATTCTGAACTCAAAGATGCTTAAGCCCGGGACCCTGGTTATAATCGAACACAACAAGACACACGATTTCAGCGCTTTGCCAGGTTTTGAACAGCACCGTGCCTACGGCTCCGTCAATTTCTCTGTTTTCCGGATTCCTGAGGCGGAACAGTCTTTGAGCATATAGCCGAGGGCGAAGTCGAGTATGGCGTCGCGCCCCTGTGCCAGTTCGGTGTCCGGAGAGTGGACTTCGCAGC
>URIC01000046.1 GCA_900547755.1 uncultured Bacteroidales bacterium | reverse complement strand
CAAAATATTTTCGCGATTATTTTATGAACTTTTTTACAATACGCTGATTGTCAGCGCTATATTTTTTTCGGAAAATTCGGGAGCAAATTGAATAATCAGGACAATACGGGTAATCGGAGCGATTACAGATATCGGGAAAATGCTGTTTGAGCATAAAAACAGAGCCTGAATATATAAATCGACAGCCCCGGTGCGGCCGGAGCTGTCGATTTAGTGTTATCGGAAGATTACTTTTTCGGGGCTTTGAGCGCAGGTGCCTGCATATCCTCCGCAGAGAACTCTCCGAAGCTGCCTTTATAAGTACCGGTAATCTTATGGCCGGCATTGTCAACCAGGTCAAAGTCAAGCTGGCGGAAGTCTCCCACAGTGGAGATAGTGACCGTGCCGCCCGCTATGGGAGCGAGTACACTCTGTACGCCTTCGGAATCGGCAGATGAGAGGTCGGACATCCAGGAGAGGGATATTTCGCCACCGGGTGTCACCGCGCCTTTGAGGCCGGTACCGGAGGTGAGTCCGTTGTTGATGGTGTATGTGCCGTCCTGCAGAGTCTCGGCATCGGTGAGGACATGAATCTGCAAGTAGTCATAGTTGGCATAGGCGGGGTCGGTGACATAAATCTCGTACCATGTGAGGCCGGGGACTATATATCCGTCATTTTTAAATGCGAAAGCCATCTGGCCCTTGTCAAGGTCAAGTTTATAGTCTTCGGTAAGGGTAGACACTGCAAGAAGCTCGGCAGAGTTGTCGCAAAAATTATGTACATCGGGTTCGCCGGAGAATGTGCCGTGGAAGTGAACGCCCGGAATGTCGGTATCCATGTCAAAGACGAAGGTCTGTCCGTCATCAGAGACCGTGAGTGTGCCGGAGGTGAGCAGCGCGCGCTTGGTGGTGCCATCCTGAGAAGTGTATGTGACGTAAGCATCGGCAGGGCTGATTATACCCCACAAGTCAACCATACGGCCATACTGCCAGGTGAACGGGATGTTGAAGTAGCTGTTAAGGTTTCGGGTCTCGACAGTGTAGACGCCGTCGGTCACAGACTGATTCGGATTGGTGACATCCTCTCTCTTGGGCATATAGATAGGGATATTGAGCCAATAGCCCTCCACCTGCACAAGTCCGTCGGTAGAGAATGAGCCGTTATAGAGCTGGAGCATCATGTCTGTGCAGAAAGGATAGAACCAGTTGGCGTAGAATCGGCCCTGACAGCCGGTGAACTCAACATTGATATCCTCGGTGAACTTGTCGCTCTCGAGATTAGAGAGCGCGAACTTGAGGGGACCGTTGTACTGGAGGTTTACGGTCTCGCCGGTAAGAAGAGTGACCTCCATGCGGATGTCATATTCGGAACCGGAGCGACGCACATCTATTGAACCGTCGGCGAGAACCTGAGTGGAAATGCCTTCGGAGCCCTCTTCGAGACGCAGATAGAGACCGGATTTAGTGATGTCCCACTTCATGGACTCGGGCCCCTGTGCGGGAAGATAATATCCCAAGGGCAGCTCGGCATTGAGGCGGTCAGCGCTCTGGGGTGCATAAAGAGTGGCGTCAATCTCCACACCGCCCACTATCGCAGGCTCATTGTCCGCGCCGATGGGGCAAGTGGCCAGGCGGAGCTTGTATACGCCCAAGTCCTCCTGAGTGCGGTATTCAGCCTGGTAGACATACTCCGCAGGATTATAGGCGGGAGCGTCGGCAAAGGTTATTTTGGAGACATCGGCGGTCTCGTAGGTATGTTTCTGTCCGTCGGTGGTAGTGACGGTTACCTTATAACTCTGGGCGTTTAGGCAGAGCGCCGCCGCGCAGAGAAGGGTTGTCAATATGCTTTTTTTCATGACTTAAACATTTTAACGGATGAATTTGAAAGTTTTGCCGGGCATGTTGACGATGTAAACGCCGGCGGCGAGGTCAGCCAAAGAAAGGGCTACGGAGCCATCGGAATCAGCCATAGCGACAGCCAAGAGAGCGCCGTCGACATTGTAGATGTTCACGTCATCGCCTGCCTGCAGACCGGAAACGGTCAGGAGGTCGCGGGTGAGATTGACCACAATGTGGTCCGCGTCCACATCCTTGACAGAGGAGGTGTAAGTGGAGAAGACGATGTTGACAACGTCGGCCATGGGGTACCGGACAGAAGTCTCGGAGGCATCTGTAATCAGCAGGTCGGCCTCGTCGAAAGTGATGACTGGATTCGAAGCGAATCGGAATTCCACTTTAGAGTCGTCCTTGGTGTTGAGGATAAAAGAATTCAGTTCCTCAGCCTTGAGGGTGACAGCGGCGGCTATGAGCAGCAGGGCCGTCAGTATATATTTTTTCATTGTTTCTAAATAATTAAGATGTGAGCGAATTATTCGGAGAGGTATGTGATTTCACCGGTGTACATGATGTCCACTCTGCGGCCATCCTCAAGATAGAGAGACACGCTTGTGTTGGCGGGGAATACGAAAGCGGAGCTTCCGGTTGTGGCCTTGACATTGGTGTAAGGCGAGTAGACTTCAACACTTGTATTCTCGCCGATGGTGTTAGGCGCTCCGGTTGTGGCATAGCTGTACATACCTGTGGGGATAGTAGTGTCGGAGGGATTGACGAAGAAATCCACACGGGCTTCTATGGAATAGTCGGCATCGGCAAAGAGGATACGTATCTGACCGGGAGCCGCGTCATTGACATTCACCTGTTTTGCGGAATTAGCCTTGTAAACCACATACTTGCCATATTTGGAAAGCAGACCTGTCCATGTACCTTTGAGCGCAGAACCGTCGGAGAGCACCAGGTCGACAGCGATAATGTATTGGTCGTTGCCGTCAAGGGTCACGGTCATTGTTCCGGAAGCGGGCTTGAGAGATGCGCCGCCCTTTACTACAGTAGAATAGCCTATGTTGATTTCCCAGGGATTAGAAGTGGAGGCCACTGTGTAAGTTCCGGGCTGAAGGTAGACGGCATCGGTAGGACCGTACACGTCAAGCGATAACTGAGGGTCATTCTCACCGCCGTTCAATTTGAGCTCGACATTGCCGTTACTGTATACAACTGGAGTACATGAAGTGTATGTGATTTCTTCTACTTCGGCAGGAAGGTAGGTCACCTCGCCGTTGAAGGAGATGTTGACGGTACGGCCATCCTCCAGGTCAAGAGCCAGATTAATGGAACCGGGGCGGACGAAGACGACACTGCCGGCCTTGGCCTTGGATGAAGTAGAGGGGTTATATAAGTCGACGGAAGTATCCGGACCGATGGTGCCGGGAGTCTTGTCTTCCGAGAAACTATAATTAGTGTCGACAGGCAACGTGGCGGTACCTGGCTCAAGATAGAAGTCGACCGTGGACTCGAAAGTATAATCGGAGTCGTTGAAGCGGAGGCGCATCTGGCCGGGGACGGATGCGTCAGCGCGGAGTTCTATCTGCTGGGCCTTGTTGGCGGTGAGCATTAAAATGCGGCCATATTTAGGCAGCAGGCCTGTCCATGAACCGTGCATGACGCGACCGTCGGAGAGGGTGAAATTCATGGTTATGGCGTATGCGCCCTCGGCGTTTTCAGTGACATCCATCGTACCGGAAGCAATCCCCAACGTGGTGTCGTCAACCGTGGCGTTTGTGTAATTGCCGGTCTGAATACTGAAGGGGGAGTTATCGGCAGACACATTGTAAGTGCCGGTATGAAGATAAACGGCATCCTGAGGTCCGTATACGTCAAGCAGCACCTTGTAGCCCTCGTCATTGCTGAATGTTATGCCGGCATTGCCACCTCCGTATACACTCACTTCAGTCTGCGTGAAAGTGGTGTTGATAGAATCGTCAGAGCCTTCCAGATACTTTATCTGACCGTTGAAAGCGATATTCGCGGTGCGGCCGTCCTCCAGGTCAAGACAGATAGTGAGGGCGCCGTCGCGCATGAATGCGAAACCATCCTTGGCGTTGCCTACAGAACTCTTGAAGTCGGGACTGGAGAAATTAATCTCGCAGAGACCTCCTATGGAGCCGGCTGTCTTGTCGGCGGAATAGGGGTAGTTGCCTTCGGGAATAGTGACGGAGCCGGGTTCAAGGTAGAAGTCGACCGTAGCCTCGAAATAGTTCTCGCCGCTGAGGCGGATACGCATCTGACCGGCTTCGGGGGAGTTGAGCTCAACCTGCGAGGCCTGGGAGGCGGTGAGGTTCATAATCTTGCCGTAACCGGGAATCAGACCTGCCCAATGACCGTTTATGACACGGCCATCCTCCAGGTCGAAGGCGAAGGTGATGTCGTATGCGCCTTCCATACCTTCCTCCACGGTCATCCGGCCGCCTACGATAGGGGTCTGCACGGTCTCCTCATACACATAAGTGTAGGAGGGGTCGGTCTTGATATACATTTCAGAACCAGAAGCGGCCACATCATATACACCGGTCTCAAGATAGAGAGCCTGGGAGGTGCCGTACAGGTCAAGGTGTACAATAGGGAGGCCGTCGCCTCGGAAATCCAGTTCAGCGTTGCCGTTGCCGTAAGCCTCGGCTGTGAGGGTGGTGAATTCCATAGGCTCCACAACCTCCTTGTCAGAGAATGTTATTTCCTGCACATAGTCGGTATTGAACTTGTGGGATACACCTTGCTTGTCAAGAATCGTCACTGTCTGCGCGTTGAGGGCCGGAATGCCGATAGCGCAAAGCAGTGCGAGCGGTAAGAGATGCTTCATATATTTAATTAATTAGTGATGGATAACCTATAATCGGGTAATGTAGGTGACTCTCCAAAGGGAAGTATTGAGGCAAATTGTGTGTTTGCAAAAGTTCAAGGGCGAAATTACG
The DNA here is from genome assembly GCA_900547755.1 of uncultured Bacteroidales bacterium. Taxonomy (GTDB): domain Bacteria; phylum Bacteroidota; class Bacteroidia; order Bacteroidales; family Muribaculaceae; genus Lepagella. Next base: position 14,606 of record URIC01000046.1, on the reverse strand, counting down.
AAAAAAAATCGGTATTTACAAGAAAAAACTGCCATACCACACACTTTTTTCATATATTATTCCGAATCTGTCTGTTCAGACTCTCCGAAAAGGGAAACAGCCGGGGCCACAGGGCAATAAAGGACGGGAGCGATTCGTTAATTGTGTATGCGAAGTCGGGCTTATAGATTAGGCGTGTACGGGCTGCTGGCGGCTGTTCTGCTGGCGGCCGTAGGCTGTTCCGCGAACAAGAACACAGCCGCCTCGCGTCGCTGGCAGGAGTTCACCACCCGCTACAATGTGTACTACAACGGCTCCGAACACTACAATGAGCAACTCAAGGAGATGGAGAAGAAGTACCAGGACGACTATACCCGGCGTGTGCTGATGCACCCGGCCGAGGCATTGTCCGACCCCAAGATGCCCAAGCCCTCCGGAGACTTCAAGCGCACCATAGAGAAGATGCAGAAGGCCATCCAGCTGCACTCCATAACCAAGAAGCCCAAGAAACGCACCTCCTCGCCCAAGGACAAGGCCTTCCGCGCCCGCGAAGAGTTCAACCCCTTCCTGCACAACGCCTGGCTGATGATGGGCCGCGCGCAATACCTCAACGGCGACTTCCTGGGCGCAGCTTCCACGTTCTTCTACATTTCCCGTCACTTCAAGTGGCTGCCCGAAGTGGTGGACGAGGCCAAGCTGTGGCAAGTGCGTTCCTACCTGGCGATGGACTGGCTCTACGAGGCCGAAAACATCCTGGCACACATACATCGCGACAAGCTGAAGACATCCAGGCTGCAAGAGCTGTATGACTTCTGCGAGGCCGACTATCTCGTACGCTCCGACAAAGGGCTTGAAGCCGTGCCTTTCCTGGAGCGTGCGGCAAAGAAGGCCAAGGGAAGCCAGAAGAACAGGATATACTTCCTGCTGGGTCAGGTGCTGAGGGACCATGGAGACAAGGCCCAGGCATACCGTGCTTTCGCCAAGGCCGGCAGCGGCTCCGGCACCGACTACCGCACCAAATTCAACGCCCGTATAGCCCAGAGCGAGGTGTTCTCCGGCTCAAATATCAAGGGAGAAGTAAAGGCCCTTAAAACTATGGCCCGCTACCAGCGCAACAAGGAATACCTGGACCAGATATTCTACGCTATCGGCAACCTCTACCTGAGCCGCAAGGACACCGCGCAGGCACAGGAGAACTACGCCCTGGCCATAGAGAAATCCGTGAACGGGGGTATCACCAAAGCTCTGCCGCAGATAGCCCTCGGCGCCCTGTATTACAGACAGCATGACTACGTGAAGGCGCAGCCGCTATATTCCGAAGCGGTGCCGCAACTGCCCGAGACATATCCGGACTATAAAGAGTTGAAACGCCGTTCCGACGTGCTTGACGAACTGGCCACTTACAGCGGCAACGTGCAGCTCCAGGACTCTCTACTCACCCTCTCCGGCATGAGCGCGGAGGAGCAGCGAAAGGTATGCGAGCGCCTGGCCGAAGAGTATGTCAAGAAACAGAAAGAGGCCGAGGAGGAGGCCAGACGCCAGGAAGCGTTGGCCGAAGCCAACGCCCTGGGCGCCGCAAACTCCGCAGGCAAGGACCAGACCACCCAGTTCACAATGAACTCCGACAAGTCCTGGTACTTCTACAACACGCAGGCCAAGAACGCGGGCAAGACCGAGTTCCAACGCCGCTGGGGCGCCCGCAAGAACGAAGACGACTGGCGACGTCGCAACAAAAACACTTTCTCTTTCGAAGACTCCGGCTCCGACTCCGACGAGGAGCAGACAGAGGGCGAGGAAGGATTGCCCGCCGACTCTGTCAGTGCCGAAGAGAAAGCAGCCCTCGAAGCCCAGAACGACCCCGGCAAGCCTGAATATTACCTGAAAAATATTCCCAAAACGGAACAGGAGATAAAGAACGCCAACGACATAATACAGGAGGGCCTATATAATATAGGTGTAATCCTGAAGGACAAGCTGGAGGATTTCGACGAGTCGCGCAGCACTTTCAACGAACTCGACACCCGCTATCCGGACAACATCTACCGTCTGGACGCATATTACAACCTCTACCTGATGGATGTGCGCCAAGACCGGACGGCACAGGCGGAGCATTACCGGCAGCTGATAGTGACCGAGTTCCCGGACAGTCCCTACGGCAAGGCCATGCAGGACCCGGAATATTTCAACAATCTCAGGCGCATGGACCAGGTGCAGGAAGAAAAGTATGAGCAAGCCTACGCCGCCTATCTGGGCAACGACAACGAGCGTGTGCATCGCCTAACCGCAGAGATGGAGAAGGACTATCCCCTCTCCAAGGTCCTTCCTAAATTCGTGTTCATCGACGCCCTGTCCTACGTCACCGACAGGCAGGAAGACAAATTCAAGGAACGTCTGACGGAGCTGCTGGAGAAATGGCCCGAAACGGACATGACCTCCATGGCCTCGGACATGTTGGGCTATCTGAAGGCCGGACGCAAACTCAACTCCGGCGGCGGCAACACCCGAGCCATGCTCTGGGAGACACGCCTGACCACCGACGAGTCCGCCGCAACCCCGGGAGGCACACCGGCCAAGTTTGACCTTGACCCGAACAAACCGCAACTCCTCGTACTCGCCTTCCCGCTGGATTCCATCAACCCCAATCAGTTGCTCTTCGAGGTGGCCCGTCACAACTTCTCCTCGTTTGTGGTCAAGGACTTCGACCTGGAACAGATGAATTTCGGAAATGTGGGCCTGCTCATTATCAAGGGCTTCGCCAACATGAAAGAACTGGAGCACTACCGCACGGTAATGGCCCGCGACAAAGACCTCGTACTCGCCCCGGAAGTACGTCCGATAATGATTAGCGACGCCAACTTCAAGCTCCTTCTGCAGGAAGGACGCTCCTTCGAGGAATATTTCCGATTCGAGGAAAAAGCAGCCGAGGAAGGAGAGGGTCCCCTGCCGGAAGTCGAAGAAACCCAATCAGACCCGGCCTCTGAAAACGCCGAAGCCACCGACAATACCCCTGAGGCCCCCGAGGTTCCGGAAGTTCCCGAGAATACACCCGAGTACCCCGAGAACCCGGAAAACACTTCCGAAGTTCCGGGAAATACCCCGGAATCCCCTGAGAATACAGAAAACTCCGAAAAATAAGCTTTTTACCGATGAAGAAATTTATTCACGCGCTGCTGACCGGCTTATGTGTCACCCTGCCCTTCGGGGTCAGGGGCGAGACCGCCGTGCCCGGACAGTGGCGACTCCACAATACTTTCGACTCCTACTTCCAAGAAACAATAGACACTCCCGGACACGTGTATCTGCTGGCCCTGGCCCAGCGGGTAAATTCCAGCTCACAGTTCTGGTCGCAGATACACGGCCAGCTATTCGTCCTGGATAAGGAGAGCGGCGAAGTGACGGGCTATAACGCCTCCAATTATCTTAAACGCAACGAGATACTGGACATAGCATATAATCCGGAGCGACGCTATCTGCTGATTGTCCATGACGACTACACCATAGCCCTGCTGGACGACGACGGCAACCTGCGCGTAATCCCGGGCCTTGCCTCCTCTACCCTGAACTCCTCCAAGAACGTAAACCACATAACATTCGACCCGGAGCGCAAGCGTGCCTATCTGGCCACCGACTTCGGGTACATAGTCGTGGACGACGAGAAAGCCGTGATACCCGAATCGCGAATCTACAACGCCAAGGTAAACAGCCTGGGCCGTGTGGGCGACAAGTTGGTGATGGGACGCGACGAAGGCCTCTTCACCTCTCCTCTCTCCGACCGCCATACGTCTCTTGACTCCTGGACTCCGGTAGCCCCGGAGTTTTCCGGCATCTCGGGCGTACTGCCCCTTACCGACAGCACCTTCGGCATAACCCACTCCAAAGGTGTGGGTCTCGGCACCTTCGGTCAGGACGGCGCTCTCGCCACCAAGAGCCTGTCCGACCAGGTGTACACATACGTCACCGACAACCGCGACGGCTACCTGCTGCTGCGCTGGGGCATGGCTACCCAGCTAAACCGAAAAGGCCGACTGCAGACCGCCTATACCGAAAAGGTGGGCGGCCCCGATGCGCGGTACGCCAGCTGGGATTTCCGCGACTTCTACTACCCTGTGGCCCGGAAAGGGTTGCAACGCTCCCGCTATCTCGGCAATTACCAATGGGAACAAGGCGAGGAGTATCCGGTCGACGCCCCGCGCCCTACCGGTGTCTTCAGCCTTGACTATTCCGACAAAGCCGGTATGCTGGCCGGTAACGAGACGCATAACCTCATATACCCATATTCCGACAACACCAGCTATCCCGGGCTGGTATCCGGTTATAAGTCCGGCAGCTGGACCTCCTACGGCACCGACGCCTCCGACAGCCAATTGGCGAAATATATGCACAACACATACGGACCCGTAGTCGACCCGCTCGAACCACAGTATATGTGGTTGGGAAGCCGTAACGCCGGTCTGTTCCGCGTAAACATGGAGGACCGCTCCATAGAGCTTTTCTCCCACCCGGAGCATGAAGCCTCCGGACTGAAGGGATTCCACAGCCTGTTCCCCACCTCCGTCAGCTGGAAAGAACGTTGTCTTGTATCCGCCATCTCCTTCGATGCGGAGGGCAACCTGTGGTGTCACTTCAACCCCTCCCATGCGGAAGCCGGCGCCACCCCTCTTTACTGCTGGCCCGCCAAAGAGCGCCTGGCCGGACACACATCCGCCTTCAAGGCCGTTCCGGCCAAGGGGTATGTCTATGACTACGAGAATTACCGCCTTGCGGCGGCCAAGACTCCCCAGAGCCGTGGCACTCTCGTTTTCGCCTCCGCCTCCATGTATCAGAAGCCTCTGCACGTATTTTATTACGGCCCATCCGTGGAGGACACCTCGGACGACCGCCTGTTCTCCTTTACCAGCTTCGCCGACCAGGACGGCACCGCAGTGCCGTACATCCACATCAACGCAATCTACGAGGACCCCGCCACCGGCTACTTCTGGATTGGCACGGATACCGGTGTCTTTTACTTCTCCCCTATCGAGGCGGCCCGCACCGGAGGCTCCGTGCTGCATGTACGACGTCCTAAAGTGGCACGCGGCGACGGCACCAATCTGGCCGACTATCTGCTCTCCGGCGCCGACGTGATGACCATAGCCTCCGACGGAGCAGGCCGCAAATGGTTCGGGACCAACGGAGGCGGAATACTCATATCCTCGGGAGACGGCACCCGGGTCATAGACCAGTTCACAGAAGAAAACTCCATGCTCCCCTCTGACAATGTCTACTCCATAGGTTTCGACCCCACCGGCAACGCCGTGTGGATAGGAGGCGCCCGACAGACCTCAACATACTTCTGCGACGCCACCCCGGCGGCAGAAGACTATTCCGAAGTCCTGGCCTTCCCCAACCCGGTGCGCCCGGAACATTCAGGGCCGGTGACCATCCAGGGCCTCATGGACGATTCCCTGGTCAAGATTGTGGATGCCTCAGGTTCCCTGGTATGCGAGTTAGGCACATCCAACGGCGGTATGGCCCAATGGGACCTCACCGATATGAAGGGGCGTCCAGTAGGTGCCGGCGTCTATTACATCCTCTCCTCCACCTCCGCCGAGGCCCAGGGCTCGAAAGGGAACAGTACGAAAATACTGGTCATCAGGTGATTTTCACACATTTTCAGACTCCCTGACCGGCAAAATATCGGCCGGCTGCGACTTTTCCGGGTCCGCAGCCGGCTTTGCCATGTTTACGAATCAATAATTTTTATTAATTTTGCGGTGCGGTTCCGCGCCCCGGCGAATGGGACTCACCTAACTGACTCTGAATTATATCTGAATTATATATGGCACTAAAATGCGGCATAGTAGGGTTGCCCAACGTGGGCAAATCCACCCTCTTCAACTGTCTGAGCAACGCCAAGGCTCAGTCGGCCAATTTCCCTTTCTGTACTATCGAGCCCAATGTGGGCGTCATCACCGTTCCGGACGAGAGACTCAACCGCCTGGTGGAAATGTGTTCCCCCAAGAGCGTCGTTCCGGCCACTGTGGAAATAGTGGACATAGCCGGTCTGGTGAAAGGGGCCTCCAAGGGCGAGGGACTCGGAAACAAATTCCTGGCCAACATACGCGAGACAGATGCCATTATCCATGTGCTACGCTGCTTTGACGATGAAAACATCACTCATGTAGACGGCGACATAGACCCTGTGCGCGACAAGGAAATCATCGATATGGAGCTGCAGCTCAAAGACCTGGAGACAGTGGAAAACCGCCTGGCCAAGACTCAGAAGCAGGCCCAGACCGGCGGTGACAAAGCCGCCAAGATGCAAGTCGGCGTGCTTCAGGCCTACCGCGACGCCCTGCTTGAGGGCAAGAGCGCCCGCACCGTCTCCTTCGAGGGCAAGGACGAGCAGAAATTCGCCCGCGAGCTGTTCCTCCTCACCGCCAAACCGGTGCTGTATGTCTGCAACGTGGACGACACTGCGGCCGCGTCCGGCAACGCCTACGTGGAAGCGGTGCGCAAGGCCGTGGAAGGCGAGGGCGCCGAGATACTTATAGTCGCAGCCCGCACCGAGTCCGAGATAGCCGAGCTGGAAAGCTACGAAGAGCGCCAGGAGTTCCTCAACGACATGGGCCTCGAGGAGAGCGGCGTGAGCCGGCTCATACGCTCGGCCTACGCCCTGCTGGACCTCCAGACATTCTTCACCGCCGGACCCGACGAAGTGCGCGCCTGGACTTACATTCGCGGCTCCAAAGCACCCCAGTGCGCAGGTATCATCCACACCGACTTCGAGAAAGGCTTCATCCGTGCCGAGGTCATCAAGTATGACGACTACGTCACTCTTGGCGGCGAGACCCCGGTACGCGAAGCCGGAAAGCTGGGCGTGGAGGGCAAGGACTATGTGGTGCAGGACGGCGACATCATGCACTTCCGCTTCAATGTCTGAACATACCCCCCGCCTGAACGGCAAACCCTATAAAAGATTCAAAATAACCAATTATAATTATCAACCATGAAAAAGTACATCGCTATGGCCGCTATGGCCGCCCTGTGCGCTCCTCTGGCCCTCGCCGACAAGGCTCAGCCCGAGAATCCTGACTCCACAGGCTTTACTTTCACCGACATCAAGGTAGTGAAGACCACACCCGTCAGAGACCAGAACAAGTCCGGTACATGCTGGTGCTTCGCCACCACCTCATTCCTTGAGGACGAACTTCTGCGCAAGACCGGAAAGGAGTATGACCTTTCCGAGATGTTCACCGTCTACCACTGCTATAAGGACAAGGCCAGGAAATACCAGCGCATGGGCGGTACCATCAACTTCGCCCAGGGCGGTTCCGCTCTCGATGTTCCCTACGTATGGGCCACATACGGCGTTGTGCCCGAGAGCGTATACGCAGGCCTCGAATACGGCGAAGCCAAGCACGACCACTACGAGATGGCCGACATACTGACCGCATATATGCAGGCCATAACCAAGCCCGGCCGTAAGAAACTTTCCCCCGCATGGCAGGCCGGCCTCGAGGGTATCCTCCAGGCTTACCTGGGCAAGCTCCCCGAGTCCTTCACATACGAGGGCAAGACTTACACTCCCCAATCCTTCGCCAAGAGCCTCCCTCTTGACATGAACGACTACGTTTCCGTGACTTCCTGGACCCACCACCCCTTCTACACATGGTTCCCCATGGAAGTAGCCGACAACTGGCTTTGGGAAAAATCCTGGAACGTACCCATGGAGGAGATGAAGGCTATCGTCGACAACGCTCTGGAGAAAGGTTATCCCGTGGTATGGAGCGCCGACGTTTCCGAACCCGGCTTCAAGTGGAACAAGGGCTACGCCCTTCTCCCCGAGGCCAAGGACGCCAAGGACCTGGAAGGCACCGAACTCTCCCGCTGGGTGAAACTCTCCGACAAGGACCGCGAGGCCGAGAAGTACGAAATCACCGGTCCCTGCAAGGAGCAGAAAGTAACTCAGGAAAGCCGTCAGGCCGGCCTTGACAATCTCGAGACCACCGACGACCACGGCATGGTGCTGGTAGGTATCGCCAAAGACCAGGAAGGAAACCGCTACTACAAGGTACAGAACTCCTGGGACACCAACCAGATTTACGACGGTTTCTTCTACGTTTCCGAACCTTATTTCCTGGCCAAGACCATGGGCGTGTACCTGAACAAAGAGGCTCTGCCAAAAGAGAGTGCCAAAAAACTCCGCTGATGACGCCTTGCGCCTGAGAACAGAGGCAATCCGTCTCCCGACATCGCCCCTGTTTTAGTCAGAACCTGAAAACCAAGGGTCCGCGACAGAATTTGCATCTTGTCGCGGACCCTTGCGGTGTGTAATGCCGGATGCCGCACCAGGGTCTCCGGCATCCGTTTAAAGAAAAAACGCCTCCGGTTGCGACAATTCCCCTTCGGATTTGTTCTTCCTATAAACAAAACACCACACACCGCACGTATATGTCAGTACAATTCGCAACCGACAAGACCATAAAGAACTACGTAAGTTCAAGCAATGTCCTTATCGCCGCCACCATTCTCGCGCTGATAGTGGTGAACCTCCCGTTCACCCGCGACATCTACGACAGCCTCTGGAATCATGAGATAGCCCTTCAGGTAGGAGGATTCAACCTTTTCTCCCACCACGGAGAGTCGATGTCGATAATGGCATTTATCAACGACGCCCTGATGGCCCTATTCTTCTTCTCCGTAGGACTTGAAATCAAAAGAGAAGTGCTGGTAGGCGAACTGTCCTCGTTCCGAAACGCCCTGCTGCCCATACTGGGCGCCATAGGCGGAATGGCCATACCCGTTCTCTTCTACTTCCTTATGGCAAGAGGCACGGACTACGCCGGCGGAGCCGCCATTCCCATGGCCACCGACATAGCCTTCTCCCTCGGAGTCCTCACCTTTCTCGGCAGCAGGGTACCCGTAGGTCTGAAAGTATTCCTCACCACCCTTGCCGTAGTGGACGACATAGGAGGCATAATCGTGATAGCCCTCTTCTACAGCGCCTCTATCGACACGACCCTGCTCCTCTACGCCGCGATTATCCTTCTTGCGCTCTGGACCGGAGGCAAACTCGGCATGCAGAGCAAACTGTTTTACATCTTCTTGGGCGCATTCGTCTGGTTCTTCTTCCTCAACGCGGGAATACATCCCACGATAGCAGGCGTGCTCGTGGCCTTCTGCGTACCGGCCAAGCCAGTGTTCGCACCCGTCAGATACGTCAGGACAATCAGGAGAAACATAGGCTATTTCGCCCATGACAAAGACGACAGCCTCGTGTCGAGGACAATCCTCAGCAAAGACCAAATAAACTGGCTGAAAGAGATAGAATCCGCTTCCGACAAAGTAATATCTCCACTTCAGGACATGGAGGACTCGCTTCACCCTATGGTAAACTACATCATCATTCCGCTCTTTGCCTTCGCCAACGCCGGAATCTTTTTCGGAGACATGTCCTTAAACCAGCTTTTCCACGGTATAGCGCCGGCAATCATGATTGCCCTTATACTGGGCAAGTTTATCGGTATATTCTCCTTCTCGGCCATCGCCATACGGTTGAATTGGGCGCCGATGCCCAAAGGCGCTTCATGGACGAGCCTCGCCTCCGTAGCTCTGCTCGGCGGAATAGGATTCACCGTCTCCCTCTTCATAGCCGACCTTTCTTTCGGTGGCTCCACCCCACACGCCTTGGCTCTGCTCAACGATGCCAAATTAGGAATTCTTGTAGGCTCGGTAACAGCCGGTCTGTTAGGCTGGGGATTCCTTCACCTGACCCTGCCCAAAAAGACAAAAGGGGAAGATAGTCCGCGACACTGACCGACAGAGCGCGTATATAATGTCCCGTTGAAAAAACCACAAATATATCTCATTGATTATCAGACGTTTACCCCCCCCCGAAATTTGCCGAAAAGATTTTATCGCTTGTAAATACGGTTTAAATTGCCTAACTTTACGCCGGTCATTCCATCAGGAAAGTAGGGTTTACGAAGTTCGTCAGCCGCTATCTGCCTTAAAAAACTATTTAAATTTAACTTCAGTTTACAAAAACAAATCTCTCTTTCCGAAATATTGATTTCGTGTTAAATTTAAACATTTTACAAGGGCCTTGACAATCGGATATCTAAAAAACGTACACTTTTATTTTTAAATTCAAAAAACATGAGTAAATTTCGACGAAACTTGCGAAGTCTGTGTATGGCCGCAGCCATGACGATGACAACCGGTCTATACGCGCAGACCGGTACCCTCACCATTGACGTGAAGGACATTACGCCTACCGACGCGACGGTAACAATCACGCCCTCCAGCGATGACCTCAAATACTACTGGGGCATGAGCGACAAGACCGTGTTCGAGAACAACGGCGGCGCGGACAAGGCTATTGAAAACCGCATCAATATCTGGAAATCAACCGCCTCCTACTACGATGACGGTACCACCTGGCAGGAAATGATGTACTACGACCTCAAGAGCGGCCCGACCGACGAATCCGTAACCGAAAGATTCGACTTCTACCCTGACACCGACTATGTGGTCTACGCTTTCGGTATGGATGCCGAAGGTAATGTATCGGCACCCCTCGTCCTAAAAGAGTTTACGAACAAGGCGCCCTCCTTCACCGGCACCCTCGCCATTGAAGTGACGGACAAAGAGGCGATGGACGCGACCGTGGTTGTGACTCCCGCACCCGCCGACCTCACATATTACTGGGGCATGAGTACAAAGACCAAGTTCGAAGCCGACGGCGGCGTAGACAAGGCAGTTGAAAACCGCATAAACATCTGGAAAGCGAGTGCCTCCTACTACGATGACACCACCTGGCAGGAAATGATGTCCTACGACCTCAAGAACGGCGAGACAAGTGAAAAACTCTCGGAAAGATTTGACCTGACTCCCGCTACCGACTACGTAATCTACGGTTTCGGCATCAGCGCCGAGGGCGAGCAGACGACTCCCGTCGTCACCGCCGACTTCTCCACTGTCTCCGGCACAGCTTCAGACAATACCTTCACCATCGGCCTCGTTTCCGTCCAGCCCGACAACACCGGCCGCATGAACGTGAAGGTCAACGTAGCTCCCGCCAATGCAGACACATATACCGTCCGTCTGGTAGAGAAAAAGTACCTCGTCAACTACGACATGACTCCCGGCTCCGAAGGCGAGAAGAATTTCATCAACGACTTCATGCTGTATCAGCTCACCGACAACTACATATACAGCGGCGAGCAGACACTCTCCTACACCGGTTGCACAGCCGATGCCGATTACGGCGTATACGTTATCGGCGTGGATGCCAACAAAGCCGCCTCCACGGCTCTCGCATCCCTCGGCTTCAAGACAGTCCGCTTCCCTGAACGCTACATCGAACTGTCCGTGACCGACATCACCCCCATGAACGCCCACATAAAGGTGACACCCTCCGACCCCGAAATGCACTACTATATCGACATCGCACCCACAAAACTCGTCGAGGAAAAGGGCGGTGTGGAAATTATCCCCGAGAAATTCATCATCGACTGGTGGAAATTCATCGCCGATATGTACGAGGATACCAAATGGCAGGATTTGATTCCTCTGCAGACACGCACGGGAGACCTGGATACGACCGTAGCCGACCTTGTGGCGGAAGGTATTCTGAGCAATCAGTACTGGAACGAGGACTGGACACTCTACGCCGTCGGATTCAGCCTGGATGGCGAGATAATCACCGAGACCGCCGTGGTCGACTACTCCGCTCCCGCACCCGCACAGAGCGACATGACATTCATTATCGAGCCCGTGTCCTGCGTCAAAGACGATTCCACAAGCGCCATGGAGCCCTACACCGCCACCATAGACATAATTCCCTCCCGCACCGACGAAGAGTTTAAAGTCAACTACACACGTACCTCGACTTACGACTCCTGGGTGAACAACGAAGACTACGGACTGAACGAATTCATCAAATCCCAGTGGCTTGAGAATGCGGTATCCTTCACCGACGCGGTCCGTCTGCAAATGCCCGGTCTCTACAGATATGCCGACTTCGAGCAGACTCCCATGACTTACACCGTATTGGTCATGGGCTGGAACGAAGGTCCCACGACCGAACCCGCCATGTACGAAGTCTCCTACACGGAAGCAGGCGTCTCCGTCACACCCGCTGACAAGCCGGTGATAATCGGCGGCGAAAACCGCATCGAGGTTTACGGCAACTGCGAGAACGTGGCTGTGTACTCCGCCACAGGAAGTGTGATGGGTGTACTCCGCAATGCCGGCGCCATCAACGTTCCCGCAGGCATCTACGTCGTAAGCTACACACACGACGGCAAGACAGAATCCGTCAAGGTAGCGGTAAAATAACCTTAGACAATCCTGAACATAAATAAAGAGGGGGCGGACACTCGGTCAGTGTCCGCCCCTCTTCATGTTCCCGTCTTTGCAGTATCCTGAAGAAGACTAAAAATTCATAAACTTCTCCTTGTTCACGATAAAACGGAGATGGGTGCCGCGTCCTATCACGGCGTCTCCCTCTCTCGCCTCGACATTGAAATAGAGCTTTTTGCCATCCACTTTCGTCAGAGTGGCCGTCGCCTCAATCTCATTGCCCATTTTGGTAGGTCTCAGATGCGAAGACTCTATGTGGCCGCCGACGGTAGTGCATCCGTCCGGCAGATGCTCGGCTACCGCGAGCATTGCGGCATTCTCCATCAGGGCCATCATGGCGGGCGTTCCGAATACCGGTAGGTCGCCGGACCCGAGTCGCAGGGCCGAGTGGCCGTCACTGACCGTAATACGGCTTGAATGTGTCAATCCTTCTTTCAGCATATCCTATCATTAAAAATTAAACCACCGCAAAATTAACTCTTTTTTTCAACAGACCGCAGGGAAGGGCCGGCAGGCGGATATGTTGTAAAACATATTTTTTAATTAGGTCAGATTAGGGTATTGTACATAAAATTTTTGTAATTTTGTGATGAATATCTGCGGCTTGACGTCCCCAGGGGGCTGTCAACAAGCCGCAAATAGTTGTGCATCAACCTAATAAATAAACCTGATATGGCAAAAGTTAAAGGAGCTATTACCGTGAACACCGTGCGCTGCAAAGGGTGCAACCTTTGCGTGGTGGCCTGCCCGACAGACACCCTGGCGCTTTCTCCCGAGGTCAATGACCGCGGATACCATTTCGCCTACATGGCAAATCCCGACAAATGTACCGGCTGCTGCTCGTGCGCCTGGGTATGTCCCGACGCCTGCATCGAAGTGTACCGCGTAAAAGTTGACTAATCTAATTAACCATCCCAACACACATTTCCCTAAGGATATGAAAGAAGAAGTAAGACTTATGAAGGGCAACGAGGCCATCGCGCACGCAGCCATCCGCTACGGGTTTGACGGCTATTTCGGTTACCCCATCACCCCCCAGTCAGAAGTGCTTGAGACACTTGAAGAACTGATGCCGTGGGAAACCACCGGCATGACCGTGCTGCAGGCCGAGTCCGAGCTGCACGCCATCAACATGGTATACGGCGGCGCCTCTTCCGGCAAAGCCGTTATGACATCATCTTCCTCTCCCGGTGTCAGCCTGAAGCAGGAGGGTATCTCATATATAGCGGCCGCCGAGCTGCCCGCCCTCATTCTCAACGTAATGCGCGGAGGCCCCGGCCTCGGCACAATCCAGCCCTCCCAGGCCGACTATTTCCAGGCCTGCAAGGGTGGCGGCCACGGCGACTATCACCTGATTGTCCTGGCCCCCGCCACCGTTCAGGAAATGGTAGACTTCGTGGGCCTCGGCATGGATTTGGCCTTCAAGTACACCAACCCCGCCATGATTCTCGCCGACGGTATCGTAGGCCAGATGATGGAGAAGGTAGTCCTGCCCGAACAGCGTCCCCGCCGCACCGAGGAGGAAATCCGCAAGCAGTGCCCCTGGGCCGCCAATGGCCGCAAGGGTCTCCGCAAGCGCAACGTAGTAACCTCTCTTGAGTTGGAAAGCTCCCGCATGGAGGTAATCAACGAGCGTCTGCAGGCACGCTACGCCGAGATAGCCAAGAACGAGACCCGTTGGGAAGAAATCGACACCGAGGATGCGGACTACCTGCTTATCGCTTTCGGTACCGTGGCCCGTATCTGCGCCAAGGCCAAGGAGATGGCCGCCAAGGAAGGCATCAAGGTCGGCATCGTGCGTCCCATCACACTGTGGCCCTTCCCCTACGAGGCTATTCAGAAAGCCGCCGAAGGCAAGAAAGGCATCCTGTGCGTAGAGCTCAACGCCGGCCAGATGATCGAGGATGTGCGCCTCGCCGTACACGACAACCTTCCCGTTGAGCACTTCGGACGTCTCGGCGGTATCATACCCAGCCCCGACGAAGTACTCAAGGCCCTCAAAGAGAAAATCATTAAATAACTAACCCTCTGAATCTCACCAATGGAAATCAATGATATAATCCGCGAGGAAAACAAGGTCTACTGCAAGCCCGAGCTCCTCGAAGAAGTACACATGCACTACTGCCCCGGGTGTTCACACGGAGTAATCCACAAATTAGTGGCCGAAGTGATAGCCGAGATGGGGCTTACAGAGCGCACCGTAGGTGTCAGCCCCGTGGGCTGCGCCGTGTTCGCTTACAACTATATAGATGTCGACTGGGTAGAGGCCGCCCACGGTC
>URIC01000045.1 GCA_900547755.1 uncultured Bacteroidales bacterium | reverse complement strand
AGCGTGTAGGGAGCGATAGCGAGTCTCATCAGCCGGGAAATTTGGGGAATTGTCCGAAGTCGGGGTCGCGTTTTTCCAGGAATGCGTTTTTGCCTTCCTGCGCTTCGTCCATCAGGTAATACATAAGTGTAGCGTCGCCGGCAAACTCCATGAGACCGCGCTGACCGTCCAGCTCGGCGTTGAGCGCGCGCTTAATCATGCGAATGGCGAGGGGTGAGCGTTTCAGAATTATCTTGGCCCACTCCATGGTTGTCTCTTCCAGTCTGTCAAAGGGTACCACCTTGTTCACCATACCCATTTCTTCAGCCTCTTTGGCGGTATATTGCTGGCAGAGGAACCATATTTCGCGCACTTTCTTCTGGCCGACGCAGCGAGCCAGGTAAGAGCTGCCGAAGCCGGCGTCGAAACTGCCGACTTTAGGTCCTGTCTGGCCGAACTTGGCGTTTTCGGAGGCAATCGTCAGGTCGCAGACCACGTGCAGCACATGGCCGCCACCTATGGCATACCCGTTGACCATGGCTATGACCGGTTTCGGTATGGAGCGTATGGCCTTGTGCAGGTCAAGTACATTCAGACGGGGTATGCCGTCAGCATCTATGTATCCGCCGGAACCCTTTACGTTCTGGTCGCCGCCTGAGCAAAAAGCCTTATCGCCGGCACCGGTGAGTATGATTACCCCTATGTCGGGACGTTCACGGCAGATAGTCATTGCGTCCAGCATCTCGAAATTGGTCTGCGGACGGAAAGCATTGTAGACTTTCGGACGGTTGATGGTAATCTTGGCCACGCCGTCGCAGTAATCGAAGAGTATGTCTTCGTACTCTTTTATGGTTTTCCAGTTATACATGGGTATATTTGTTTGTTTGGTATTATTTAAAGTATTCGGATAGAGTCCGTGCGCTGATGTCCGGGTCTACAACCACTTCCATAATGGATGGCCTCAGAGAGGGTGCGAATAAATCAGGAAGTGAGGCCTTCAGGGCCCGCTCGGAAGCACAATGGAAATAATTGAATCCGTAAGCCTTTGCCAGCCCGGCTAACGGGAGTACCGGGGGAACGCTGAAATAGTGTTCGCGGCAAGGGAGTCTGGAGGTCGAGGGTATGAACCGGAATATCTCGCCACCTCCGTTGTTGATTACAATTATTTTCAAATCGGGGCTTACAAAGGAACAGGCCAGCGCACCTATGTCGTAGGCCATGCTCATGTCGCCGGTAATCAGCAGGGTGGGATTGGCATATTGCATAGCCGCTCCCAAAGCGGTGGATGTGGAGCCATCTATGCCGGAGACTCCTCTGTTGCAGTATGAGGCATGTATATCCCGGTTGCTGAAGAGTTGTGCGTATCGAATGGCTGTGCCGTTGGAGAGCTGTAGGTTTACCTTTGAAGGTATGTGACTCATGATATAGTCGAAAGCGCGCAGGGCGCTCCACTGGGCATCGGCTATCTTGGCGTCATGGCGGTTGGATGCCCTCACCGCAGCCTCACGCCAGGTCTCGGCATAGGTGCCGGAGGGGTGCTGACGGCAGAGCGCGTTGGCGAAATGAGGAAGGAAAATCTCGGGACGTGTCTCGATGACGCGCGTCAGCTTCATAAACGGGTCGGCGAGGCGGTCGCGCCGGTAAGCCACAGACCAGTTCTCGCAATGGTCCAGGGAGCGCAGGAAAGCCTTTGCCTTGCGGCTGACAAGCGCGCCGCCAAAGGATATGACTATATCCGGTCTATAGGCTTCATCCTCCGGGTCAATGGCCAGGAGCGTACGGTCAATGCAATGCACGATGCCGGGAATATGTATATTGGCCACTGACTCGGCCCATACGGCTACATTGGGGAGATGACTGAGTACGGCTATGGCGCGGTTGATGCGGTTGGAGGGAGGATATTGTCCGGCCACTATAAGGATGCGTTTGTCTGCGGCTGCGGCTGTCAGTCTCTTTATAGCCTCCGGGGGAAGACAACTGTCGGTGTCGGTGGCGCAGACAGTGCGCTGTGCGGCTATCGGGGTATGTGAGGAGGTCAGCGGCTCGCGGAAGTGCATATTGATATGGACGGGACCGGGACGTCCGTCAATACTTGTGAGGTAAGCGTCGTTTGCCGTGCGGTTGGCGTACCAGCAGAGCGTTTCGTCGTCAGCGGAGAAGTCGGGAATGTCGAAGGATGCCTTCACATAATTGCGCAACGCCTCGAACTGACGCAGAGTCTGACTGTCATCCTGGTCTATCCACTCCGAGGGCCTGTCTGCGGAGACGACAATCAGCGGAATCCCCTGATAGTATGCTTCGGCCACAGCGGGCGCATAGTTCAGCAGGGCGGTGCCGGATGTGCAGCAGAGCAATACGGGCCTTCGGCTGACCTGAGCCATGCCCAGGGCTATGAAAGCGGCGCTACGCTCGTCGATTACCGGGTACTTCGATATTGTACGCTCATCGTCCAGGGCAAGGATGAAGGGGGCGTTGCGGCTTCCGGGGGAGATTACCGCGTCGCGTAGTCCTTGGGCCGCCAGTACTGAGGCTACTGTCTGACAAGAAGGTTTGGCTTTCATATTTGCCGGAGTTTAGCGTGTTTTGCCGGAGGGCCTGAAGCCGAGCAGAAAGGCTGATGTGTCCATCCGCTTTTTGCCCTGAAGCTGCAGTGATGTTATTTCGTAGGGAGCGTCGGCACACATCACCGCCAATCGTTTGGGTGTGGCTATGATTGTGCCCGGCTCAATGCCCGGCTGTGTCAGGTCGTCGGCCCGGTGCCCGGAGAATACCTTAAGCATCAGCTCTTTGCCGTTTGAGTCCGCGATATGTGTATGGGCCGCGGGATAAGGGGATAGGCCGCGTACATGGTTTCGGACCTGTTCCACCGGAAGCGTCCAGTCTATGGCGCAGGTTTCCGTGAATATTTTGGGAGCGCTCACATACTCGCCTTCGGGCTGCGGATGAGTCTCCACTTTGCCGTCACCGGCTATTATGTCTTCCACTGTCTTGAGGGTCATTTCGGCACCGAGGAGCATCAGTCTGTCATGTACGCTTCCTGCATCCTCGTCATCGGCTATGTCAATGGCTTTCTGTGCAATCATGTCGCCCGTGTCTATGTCGTGTTTGAGGAAGAAAGTGGTGACGCCGGTCTGCTTCTCACCGTTCATCACCGCCCTGTTGATGGGGGCTGCGCCCCTGTATCTGGGAAGCAGGGAGGCGTGAAGATTGAAAGTGCCGAGGCCGGGCATTTGCCAGACCTGCCGGGGAAGCATCCTGAAGGCTATGACGATGAAGAGGTCGGCGCCTATGGCTTGCAGGCGCGACACGAACTCCGGGTCTTTGAGGTTGGTGGGCTGAAGCACCTCCAGTCCATGCTCCAAGGCATATCGTTTCACCGGACTTTGCAGCAGCTTGTGTCCACGTCCGGCCACCTTGTCCGGCATCGTGACTACGGCCGCCACGTCAAAGCCGCCGGTCACCAGTCTGTCCAGGCTCGCCACGGCAAATTCCGGAGTGCCGAGGAATACTATTTTCAGGTCTTGCTTTTTCATTTTATTCGGTTTTAGGGGGCGGCGTCAGTCATCCACATAGTGGCGGAGCACACGCCGGTAGGAATTGAATATCTTGGACTTGGAGACAAAGCCCACATACTTGCCATTGTCCGTGACGGGAAGGTTCCACGCATTTGTGCGGTCAAAGGTCTTCATCACCTTGTCCATGGGGTCGTTTATGTCTATTCTGGCCGGTGGCATTGACATGAATTTCTGCACGTGCATCTTATTGTAGAGGTCCGGCCGGAACATAATGTTGCGGATGTCGTCAAGGAGTACGACTCCCTTGAGTTTTCCCTCGCTGTCCACCACCGGGAAGAGGTTGCGTGACGAAGTGGCTATCACGTCCACCATCCCTTTCAGACTCATGTCCGGAGTCACTGATTTGAAGTCTGTCTCTATCACATTGTCCACTTTCAGGAGTGTGAGTACAGCCTTGTCCTTGTGGTGGGTGAGCAGTTCGCCGCGTTTGGCCAGACGGCGGGTATAGATGCTGTACGGGTCAAAGACAACCACAGTGCCGTAGGCCAGCGCGGACACAATCAGCAGCGGCAGGAAGAGGTCATAGCCTCCGGTCATCTCGGCAGTGAGGAAGATGGCCATAAGCGGCGCGTGCATGACTCCGCTCATCACTCCGGCCATGCCCATAAGGGTGAAATTCTTGTTGGAGATTTCTATGCCGAGGTCCAGGTGATTGAGTACATAAGCGAACAGGAATCCGGCCATGGCGCCCACATATAGCGAGGGCGCGAATGTACCGCCCACGCCTCCGGCGCCGTTGGTGGCGGAGGTGGCGAAAGCCTTGCATAGGACTATGCAGCCTATATAGACGGCTATGAACCAAATGCTGTCTCGGTCCACATAGAAGAAGGAACCGTCCACAATGGCCGCGCTGTTGCCGTCCAGCAGATAGTTGATGGCTACATAGCCCTCGCCATAGAGCGGGGGGAAAAGGAATATGAGCACGGCGAGGATTACGCCTCCGAGCCCTATCTTGTACGGACGGTTTTTTATGCGGCCGAACATATTCTCCATCATGCCTATAACCTTTGTGAAGTACAGAGAGATGAATCCGGTGAATATGCCGAGCAAGACTACATAAGGTATTTTGCTGGTCAGGAAGTCTTCGCTCTGAGAGAAGAAAAACTCGGCCGAATACCCCTCGAAGATGTATGCCACCGTGGCGGCGGAGATGGATGAGAACAGCAGCGGCATGACAGTGGTGCCCGTAAGGTCAAGCATCAGAACCTCGAGGGTGAAAAGCATACCTGCGATAGGGGCACGGAATATGCCGGCTATACCTGCTGCCGCGCCGCATCCCACAAGGAGCATGAGGACACGTGGCGACATACGGAACGCCTGGCCTATGTTGGAGCCTATGGCCGCGCCTGTGTACACTATCGGACCCTCGGCTCCCACAGAACCGCCGAAGCCTATGGTCACGGACGAGGCGATTATGGAGGTGTACATGTTGTGGCGCTTTAGCCGCGACTTGCGTTGCGATATGGCATACAGCACTTTGGTCACTCCGTGAGAGATATTGTCTTTAACCAGATACCGGACATACAGGGTGACGATTATTATGCCGATCATAGGCAGCACCAGGTAGGGCCAGTTGGCCGAGGTCAGGCTCAGGTGGGCCGTCAGGGTGCCGGATATGGAGTGTATCAGGAATTTTAGAAGCAGGGCCGCGAAGCCGCACGTTACGCCGACAAGCAATGCCAGAATGATGAGGAAGCTCTTCTCGCTTATATGCTTCTCCCGCCAGTCTACCACTGCCAGCCATCTGGTGTGCCATTTGCCTGAATGTTCCTTGTATGCCATGTGGTGTTCTTAAAGTCCTCGGCCTTTGAATACGGTCTTGAGGGTATAGATAAGTATCTTGATGTCTACGGAGACAGACATGTTTGAAATATAAATGAGGTCATAGCGCAGACGCCTTACCATCTCGTCCACATGGGAGGCGTATCCGTATTTGACCATTCCCCAGGAAGTGATGCCGGGGCGCACAAGGTGAACCAAGGTGTAGGATGGCTCGCGCTCCATTATCTGGCGTATGAAGAAGCGTCTCTCCGGACGGGGACCCACCAGCGACATATCGCCGCGCAGCACATTCCAGAACTGCGGCAGTTCGTCTATGCGGTATTTGCGCAGCACGGCGCCGAGAGGGGTGACACGCGGGTCATTCTCACAGGACAGGCGGGGACCGTCGGCCTCTGCATCGGTGCGCATTGTGCGGAATTTGTAAATCCTGAAGGGACGGCGCCGGTAGCCTATGCGCTCTTGGGAAAAGAAAGCCGGTCCCGGGGAGCTGCGTTTCACCATAAACGCTATAGCAGCCATAGGGAGGGCCAGAAGAACCAGTGCCAAGGCAGATACGGATATGTCCAATAGACGCTTGGCGTTTTTTGTAAATTCGCTGACATTGGCCGACGAGGCGTCGATATACGGCTCTTCGTAGATGCTTTGCAGGCGTATGTTGCTGTTTAGCGCGGACACGGAGTCCGGAGTGATTTTCAGCGGGATTTCCAGGGGGATAAGCAGGTGTATGCGGTGCAGTGTCTCTTCCTCGTGTCGGGTGCCGCACAGCACTATTTCCTGCGGGTTCGCTTGGCTGTCAGGAGCAAGAAGCTCCTCGGGGGTGTAGACTTTTTCTCCCTTCGGGAAGTCCTCGGGATTTCCCTCCATGCAAACATATCCGGCGAAGTTCTGGCCGGTGTGAACGCTGTTTTTCTTGATTTTGGAGGCAATGTCGGGAGCTGTTTCCGGAGACCCGGCTACCATGACGTTATATTGCTCTTTGCCGTTGCGGAAGCGGGAAAACATGGCTCCTGTCACTATCCAGCGCCCTGTATAGCATAGTGCTGTCAATATGACGTAGAGGGTGAGCAGCAGGATTATATTTGTGGCACGCACAGAGGTGGCCTGGTTGGTGAGCAGCGCGAAGTATATGAGCAGTGTGTTGGCTATCTGCGTGAGCGCTGTGGTGAAAAATTCCTGAATACGGGAACGTTGCAGGGGCTCGTTGTAATACCCGGACAGGGCGAAAATGCCTGTCATGAGTATGGGCAGCACTATTTGCTCCACCAGCAATACTCGGGAAGTGAGGAAGACTCCAAGGGAGACGAAGCCTATGTTCTCGGAGGGAAGGCTGTAGAAGCGCAGAATGTCAAACAGCAGTATGGCGATGTTGGAGGTGACCAAATCGACTGCTACATATTTTAATCTTTGCCCTGCCTTGCTTATCATTTGTCTGTGTGCTTATTTCCGCAATATTCTGAATACTCCGCCTTTTGAGATTTTGATTATGGAGGAGGGCTTGCGAGGAGTGTCGTCTTCGCGCCGGTAATCTGCGACATAATCGGCCTTGTCTACTATTTCGGGAGCGATTTCGTGGAAGAATGCGGGGGAGGGGGCGCTGCTTACATTTGCCGATGTGGAGACGATGGGCTTCGGGAAAGACCGCAGCAAATCCTGACAGAACTTATCCTTGGGGATACGGATACCCACTGAGCCATCTTCGGCTATCAGATTGTGCGCCAGGCCTACGGCTCCGTCAAATATTACAGTGACAGGGTCTACGGCTTCCCGCATCAGCTGGAATGTGATTTCTTCGGGGTCATACACATACCGCTCCACCTGTGCCTCGTCGCGCATCAGCGTAAGCATGGATTTGCTTTCAGAGCGTCGCTTTATGGCGTATATCTTAGCTACGGCTTCGGCGTCGGTGGCGTCGCATCCCAGTCCCCATACGGTGTCGGTAGGGTAGAGTATCACTCCGCCGTGGCGCAAAGTCTCGGCAGCCCGGCGCACATCCTCGCGGTATGGGTCTGTTATATTATTATCCTTGTTTTTCATTTTGCTGCAAATATACAAATAAAATCGGGATTTGAACCATACTCCGGCTGTTTCATTCGGGAAGTTCGTCACATTCTTTGAGCCACAGTGCCGGAGAGGCGTCGGAGGGCATTCGCCAGTCGCCTCGCGGAGAGAGGCAGATAGACCCTACTTTAGGACCGTCCGGCATACATGAACGTTTGAATTGTTGCGTGAAGAAGCGGCGATAGAACTCTTTTAGCCAATGCTTTATGAACGCTGGCGTATAAGTGCCGCTGAAAGCTATACAGGCGAGCATATACACCTTGCGCGGACGGAAGCCACGGCGTAGTGTGTTGTAGAGGAAAAAGTCGTGTAGAGAATAAGGACCTACCAGGTCTTCGGTTCTTTGACTTATCTGGCCGTCGGCAGTGGCGGGTATGAGTTCCGGACTTACCGGTGTGTCGATTATGTCGCGAAGCACCCGGGCCAACTCTTTGTCGTCGGCAGTCTCGGCAAACCAGGCTACGAGGTGACGCACAAGTGTTTTGGGTACCGATGTATTGACTCCGTACATTGACATGTGGTCTCCGTTGTATGTACACCAGCCCAGGGCGAGTTCGCTCAAGTCACCTGTTCCGAGTACCATTCCGTGGTGTTGTCCGGAGACATCCATGAGTATCTGAGTGCGCTCGCGGGCCTGTGAGTTCTCATAGGTGAGGTCGTGGACCGATATGTCGTGACCTATGTCCTCGAAATGGAGCGTGACGGCATTTTTTATGCTGATTTCCAGAAACGTGGCGCCCAAGAGTTCAATCAGTTCCACAGCGTTGTCGTATGTGCGGCCGGTGGTGCCGAAGCCAGGCATAGTCACTCCGATTATGTTGGCGGACGGCAGCCCGAGACGCTTGAAGGCCGTGGCGGCCACGAGGATTGCGAGTGTGGAATCCAGACCGCCGGACACCCCCACTGTAATGGACTTCATGCCGGTGGCCCGCAGACGCTGCATCAGTCCTTCGGCCTGGATGTCGATTATTTCCTCGCAACGCTTTTTACGTCTGTAGGGATTGGCGGGCACGAATGGGTCGGTGGTGATATGGCGCTTGAGGCGCAGGTCCTCATCCGCACCTGTCCGGGCGGATGTGCGGACTATACGGTAATTTGGAATCGGTGCTGTGGTTGCGTTGTCCGCATAGCTTACATGGAGCATACGGTCATGTTCCAGGGATTCTGCGTCCACATCCGCATATTCAAGCATCTCTTCGGCAGTAAAACGCTGCGCATGGGTCATCTGTGTTCCGTTCTCGGAAACTATGGCATTGCCGGCGTACACCACATCTGTCGTGGATTCGCCCACCCCTGCGGAGGCGTAGACATATCCTGCAATTAATGAGGCGGAACGTGAGCTGATAAGGCTTTGCAGGTAGTCGTGTTTCGCGGCCAGCTCATTGGAGGCGGAGAGGTTGGCTATCAGCTTGGCGCCGCCCAGACATGCGAATGTGGATGGAGGTAACGGCGCCCATAGGTCTTCGCATATCTCCACACCTGTCAGTACGCCGTCTATGTCAAAGAGCAGGTCAGTGCCGAAGGGAACTTCATGGCCATTGATATTTACTGTCAGTCCGCTTCTCAGAGAAGCCGCGGATGTGAACCAGCGTTTCTCGTAGAACTCGGAATAGTTGGGTATGCAGGTCTTGGGTACAATGCCGTTTGTTTTCCCCCCGGAGACTATCGCGGCACAATTGAAGAGAGCGTTGCCATATCTGACAGGGAGTCCCACGGCCACAGCCATATCAGGCCATGAGGCGCTGGCAAGCGCCACCTGCTTAAGCCCTTCCAGCGCTTTCTGCTGCAACTCCTGCTGCATGAACAGGTCCGCACACGTGTAGGCGGTGATGCAGAGTTCGGGGAAGACCAATAGCTTTACACCCTGTTCGTTGGCTTTCTCGGCCAAGGCTATGATGCGTTTTGTGTTGGTCTCTGTGTCGGCTATCGAGACATGGGGCACCGCGGCACCCACACGTATGTATCCGTATCGGTTCATGTTTGTCTATTTTTCCACAAAATTAACAAATTCGTGCCACGTGCCAAAATAATTATGCAATTAACGCCCCCTCCCTGCCGTTATGCAGATAGACCCGATATTACGTGTATCGTTAAACAGCCTCTTAAACATGGACTACAGACCCCTTGTCTCGGTAATGATTCCCTTCCATAATGCCGCAGGCACTCTGCAAAGGTGCCTGAACTCTGTCTTGGCGCTTTCTTACCGTCCGCTCGAAATTATTTTAGTGGACGATGCTTCCACTGACGGAGGTGCGGATATGATTAAAGCATATATTGAGGAAAATAAGGATTTAAATCTAAGAATCAGGATATTGACTCATGCCGTTAATAAGGGGGTGGCAGCGGCGCGGGACCTTGCTTTAAGTGAGGCTGAAGGGGAGTATATCACAGCAGTGGATGCCGATGATTTTATTGATCCGCAGGCCATAGACGAATACGTGAAAGCCACTGACGGAGGCCGGGCGGATATTGTGGCGGCCGGTGTAGTCTACGAATATGAAGGCCGTCAGGTCCCCAAGTCGTTTAAGCGAGGGGAGCGACTGTCTCTGGATGAGGTGCGGATAGATTCCCTGCATTTTTTGCTCACCAACAAACTTATGCGGACCCGCTTGTTGCGCTCTGTGACACCCTTTATACCGGGTCAGAACTGCTGGGAGGACCTGGGAGCTGTCAGCCGGATGCTGGCTATAGGTGCTGAAACGGTGGTCTTGTCCGATGCCTTTTACCACTATGTGCAGGAAAACGAGGGTTCTCTCACCGGCTCGGACCCGGACAAGATTCTGCACCAGCACATAGCCGTGGCCGCTTCCCTTGAGGATTGGCTGTCTCGCAGGGGACTTGCCGGCCGCAACAGACAGTTCCTTACTTACCTGAAATTCATTGCCAAAGTCAAGTGGCTGCGTAATCCGGCGGAGCTGAGGCGTCATCCTATTCGCAGGCTGCGCTCATGGCGGGATACATTCCAGGAGGTGAACGCCCATATAATGGGGTTGAGGAAGGTGAAACTCCGATACCGTCTCATATTTAAGACAGCACACATTTTGAGCCGATTCGTGTGATTTGAAAACCTCCCACTTCGGGATTTGCTTTTATAACAAATAATTGTTAACTTTGCCCTTGATTTCAAGAACATAATATGGGATTATTTAAGAAGCTATTTTCGCGAGAAAAGAAGGAAAAACTCGACTCCGGTCTGCAGAAGACCAAGGAGGGAATGTGGAGTAAGATTACCCGTGCCGTAGCTGGCAAAAGCAAGGTGGACGACGACGTGCTCGACCGGCTTGAGGAGGTCTTCGTTACCAGCGATGTGGGTGTGGACACTACAGTCAAGATTATCAAGCGGATAGAAGAACGTGTAGCCCGCGATAAATATGTAAATTCGGCGGAGCTTAACAGGCTCCTCTGTGAAGAGATAGAAGCATTGTTGGCCGAGAACAAGGAAGGGGAATCCGTGGATGACGATTTCCGCGTTTCCGCCACTCAGGTTCCCGGAGACCCCTACGTGATAATGGTAGTGGGGGTGAACGGCGTCGGCAAGACCACCACTATCGGCAAACTGGCCTATCAGTTCAAGAAAGCCGGATACAAGGTAGTGCTCGGAGCGGCCGATACGTTCCGTGCCGCCGCCGTGGAGCAGCTTGACATCTGGGCTGAACGTGTGGGCGTGCCTATCGTCAAGCAGAAAATGGGCAGTGACCCCGCCGCCGTGGCTTACGACACCCTGGCGCATGCCAAGGCCGAAGGCGCAGATGTGGTGATAATCGACACGGCCGGACGTCTTCACAATAAGGTGGGTCTGATGAACGAGCTTACCAAAATCAAGAACGTGATGAAACGCATAGTGCCTGACGCTCCTCAGGAGGTGCTTCTTGTTCTGGACGGTTCTACAGGCCAGAACGCCTTTGAGCAGGCACGTCAGTTTGTGGCCGCCACCGAGGTGAACCAATTGGCCGTCACCAAACTTGACGGCTCGGCCAAGGGTGGTGTGGTAATCGGCATTTCCGACCAGTTCAAGATTCCAGTGAAATATATAGGCATAGGCGAAGGCATGGAAGACCTCCAGCTTTTCCGCCGTGACGAGTTCGTGAAATCGCTTTTCTCCGCCGAGGACCTGAAATAACGGATGCAGCCGGGTAGAATAGATATTGTCACTATGGGTTGCTCCAAGAACCTGGTTGACTCGGAGCGTCTGATGCGCCGTCTCCAGGCCAAGGGCTATGATATGTACCACGACAGTGCCGACGTCTGCGGTGAAGTGGTGGTAATCAACACTTGTGGCTTTATAGGCGACGCCAAGGAGGAGAGCATAAACATGATTCTGTCTGCGGCCGAAGGCAAGCAGCGAGGCCACATAGGCCGGCTGGTGGTGATGGGCTGTCTGTCCGAGCGATACATGGATGAGCTTAAGAAGGAGATTCCCGAAGTCGACAAGTGGTACGGGAAGTTTGACTGGACCGCGCTTATAGATGAGTTACCTGACCTTGCCGCCGAAGTCGATAAACCACGCGAGTGGGAGAGGGTGCTTACCCAAGCTCCTTATTCAGCCTACATTAAGATTTCCGAAGGCTGCAACCGCTTCTGTGCGTATTGCGCCATACCGCTCATCACCGGCAGACACCGTTCTCGCCCCATGGAGGATATACTTGCCGAGGTGCGGGACCTGGTGGCCGAGGGTGTCAGCGAGTTCAATATAATCGCTCAGGACCTTTCGGCATACGGCACTGATATCGGTTACAGCAATAGCCCCGCGCCGGGAGAACGAAGCGGCCTGGCGACTCTTATAGACGCCATATCCCGGATTCCCGGTGTACATTGGATAAGGCTCCATTACGCATATCCCGTCGATTTCCCCTGGGATGTCCTGAAAGTGATGAGTACACGCTCCAATGTGTGCGACTATCTTGACATAGCTTTGCAGCATATCTCTACTCCTGTTCTTGCGAATATGCGACGCCATATCGATAAGGAGCAGACCCTGGAGCTGATAGAGCGTATCCGTCGCGAGGTGCCCGGCATTCGCCTTCGCACCACCCTTATGACCGGCTTCCCCGGAGAAGGGGAGGCGGAATACCGGGAACTCGCAGACTTCGTCAAGGACATGCGTTTTGACCGTATGGGCGCTTTTTCTTATTGCGAGGAGGAAGACACTTGGGCTCAGCGACACCTTGCCGACGATATTCCGCAGGAAATAAAAGATTCACGCCGCGAGGAAATTCTCTCCCTGCAGGAAGGTATTTCGCGTTCTCTGAACCGTCGGCTTATAGGCCGGACATTCGAGATGCTGGTGGAGAGCGACGTAGATGGCGAGCTGACAGGACGTACCCAGTGGGACAGCCCAGAGGTGGACTGCCAGGTACATGTGCCCTTTAAAGAAGATACACCCCCGGCAAAACCGGGAGAATATATAAATGTGATAGGAATCGATGCAGATGCTTTCGACATTTTTGCCGAACTCGCTCACTGACCGTGAAGTGGTGGAGCTTGTTCTGGACGGAGGTCTGAACATGGCTATGTTCAGGCTTCCCGGTCAGGCTCATGCGTCTCTCTACATTTGCCGTGAGACCAGGTCCGTCAGTCCGGGCGGCATTGCCTCTGGTTTCCTTTTTGCGCCTTTCAATAATAAGGAAATACGGGTTGTGACTCCCGAATACGTACGCGCTCTCGACATCCCGGTGCCAAAGCCCCGTGCCTTCCGCGCCGCTGAGGCGGCTCCCATGCCCGAGGACTATGGCCGCCGTATCGGAACGCTCGTGAATCGGCTTGCGGAGCGAGGAGGCAAGACTGTATTCGCGGTAAGGCGCGAGCTGACTGCGGACCTTGACATATACGACACATTCATGTCTTTGGCCAATGCCTATCCGGAGGCCTTTGTCTTCTGCTGGAAGACAGCCGAATCCCCCGAGGTCTGGGCCGGCGCCACGCCGGAGATACTCGCTGCCTGCAAAGATGGCGAGTTTGTCACTATGGCGCTGGCCGGCACACGTCGCGCCGACAGCGATGATACCCCATGGGACCTCAAGAACCGGGAAGAGCAACGCATGGTCTGCGACTTCATCCTTGATGTTTGTAGTAAAGCGGGGCTTGACCCTCTGTGTGAGCCGACATATACCCATAAGGCCGGACCGGTGGAGCATATCTGCAATCTTATAAAGGTGCGGATGCCGGAAGACGCCGACCCGTTGCGGCTTGCCTGCGAACTGGCTCCTACACCGGCTGTGAGCGGTTTCCCGCGTCATGCCGCACTTGCCGACATAGCGGAGCTGGAGGGCTTCCCGCGCGAGTACTACGCCGGTTGGTGTGGCGTCGCTTCGGAGGGGGAGTGCGACCTGTACGTTACGCTCCGCTGTATGTCCATTTACCCGAAGCTACATTCTTGCCGCCTGTATGCAGGGGGCGGAATTACAGCGCGTTCCTACGCTCCGGACGAGTGGGCTGAGGTGAACGCGAAGATGCAAACTCTCTTTAACGCTATAGATTATTGAAACACAACTAATTATTAATAATTAACAACAAATTATCATGAAATTTAACACTAAAGTTCTTCTCAGTGTGGCGCTGATGGGCGGTGTAGCCTTTGGCGTTTCCGCACAGGAACACCTGAAGAGCCTGAATCCCGGTTACATCGACCCGAACACACCGGCTAAGGTAGACTTCTACAAGCATGTGAACAAAGGTTGGATGGATGCGAATCCTCTGACTCCCGAACACGCCCGTTACGGCCAGTTCAACATCCTGAACGACTCCAGCGAGATGCGTGTCAAGAACATTGTCCTGGGTCTGGCTGCTACCAAGCCCGCCCGTGGTACAGTAGCGCAGAAAGTCTCCACTCTCTACGAGCAGGCCATGGACTCCACACGCCGCAATCAGCTCGGTAATCAGCCCCTTCAGGCCGGTCTCAAGAAGATTGAATCCGCCAAGCCGGCGGATATGGAAGACCTCTTCCTGTGGATGCAGAAATATTACAGCAGCCCCTTCCTCAATGCAGGCCCCATGGAGAATATGGCTAACTCCAAGGAGTATGCCATGTATGTAAGCGGCGCAGGTCTCGGGCTGGGCGACCGTGACTACTACCTCAAGAACGACAAGCGCAACAAGGAAATCCGCGAGGCTTACAAGAAACTCATAGTCACTCAGATGATGAATGCCGGCTACTCCAAGAAGGATGCCAACCGCGTCATGAAGAACGTGATGAAGTATGAGACCCTTATGGCCGACTCCACTTGGACCCGCGAGGAAAGCCGTAATCTCCCCGCTATGTACAACCCCCGTACTATCGCACAGGTCAAGCAGCTTTATCCCGACCTTCCCTGGGACCGCTTTTTCGTGGAGACCATGGGCATCGACACTCCCGAGACCGTTATCGTTACCGAGCTTAACACCGTTAAGCAGGGCAATAACCTGTTCAAGACTCTCACAGACCGCGAGAAGAAGGACCTCTACGCATGGCAGTTCGTACGCAACGGCGCTCCCTACCTGAGCGATGCTTTCTCCGACGCCAACTTCGAGTTCAACAAGGTGATGAGCGGTGTTTCCCAGCAGCGTCCCCGCTGGAAACGCGCCCTCTCCGCTACCGAAGGCACTCTCGGCGAGGCTATCGGCGAACTCTATGTCGCTAAATACTTCCCGCCCGAAAGCAAGGAATACATGATTGGGCTTATCGAGAACCTGCGCACGGCTCTCGGCAAGCACATCATCAACCTCAACTGGATGAGCGACGAGACCAAGCTCCAGGCCATCAAGAAACTCAACGCCTTCACTGTAAAAGTGGGTTATCCCGACAAGTGGAAAGACTACTCCACAATGGACATCGACCCCGACGCCACTTACTACGACAATATGCAGGCCGCTTCCCGCTGGCACACACAGGATATGCTCTCCAAGTGGGGCAAGCCCGTCGACAAGACCGAGTGGGGCATGACTCCTCAGACCATCAACGCCTACTACAACCCCATGGCCAACGAGATTGTATTCCCCGCCGGTATTCTCCAGGCTCCTTTCTTCGACATCAACTCCTCCGACGCCGAGAACTACGGCGGTATCGGTGTGGTTATCGGCCACGAGATGACTCACGGCTTCGACGACCAGGGCTGCAACTTCGACGCTGACGGCAACATGGTCAACTGGTGGACTCCCGAGGATGCCGCCGCATTCAAGGAGAAGACAAAAGGTCTCATCGCACAGTTCGACGAAATCGAGGTTCTTCCCGGCCTCCATGCCAACGGTCAGTACACCTTAGGCGAGAACATAGCCGACCAGGGTGGCCTTAACGTGGCTTACACCGCTTTCGTCGACTCCCAGAAGAAGAAAGGTGTGGACATGAAGTCTGACGCCGCCAGGATTGACGGCTTTGACCCCGCTCAGGTATTCTACATGAACTTCGCCAACCTCTGGGCGCAGAACATCCGCGAGGCCGAGATTAAGTCCCTCACCACAGGTGACGTTCACTCTCTCGGCGAGAACCGTGTCAATGTAAGTCTCCGCAACCTGGAACCCTTCTTCAAGGCTTTCAACATCGTAGAGGGTGACCCCATGTTCCGCCCCGAGGCCGAGCGCATCATAATCTGGTAATCTCAAGACAACGTTCACATAAACGTTAACCACACAAATCAATCAGGGCTGACTCCTGCAAAGGAATCAGCCCTGATTTTGGTATTACAGCGGCCTTAGACCTCTTCTTCGGGTGCAAGCGTTGTTCCGTCTATGGAGAGGAGCGAAGCGGTCAGCGACTCCAGGTGGTCCCGGCGGATACGTAGGCGGATTTCGCAGGCGTTGTCGAATCGCTGGTCGGCTATCTGCGCCTCGCTGCGTTTAAGTACGCGCATCACGTCGTTCATGGCCAGCCAGGGGAAGCGTACGGTCAGTTCTCCCATGTCGTGTCTCTCGACTATCTCGGCCGATTCTATGGCTTCGCGTGCGGCGGCGCGGTATGCGGCTATCAATCCCGGTGTGCCTAACTTGACACCTCCGAAGTAGCGCACCACAATTATCAGTATATCAGTAAGTTCAAAGGAATTTATCTGACCTAAGATAGGCTTGCCGGCTGTGCCTGAAGGCTCTCCGTTGTCGTTGAGTTGCCATACGTCGCGTTCCGGACTAATCATGTATGCCCAGCAGACGTGGCGCGCGTCGTGGTATTTGTTCTGATATTCCTTAATCAGTTCTTTAGCCTGTTCGGGGTCCTTGACCGGGAGCGCGAAGGAGATGAAACGGCTCATCTTCTCGCGTATCAGGCCCTCTCCGGGTCGTTCTATGGTCTTGAAAGTGTCGCTCATGCCGTTGGGGTCTGTAGAGAAGCCAGCAGGTCGGCCACAATGAATGTGGAACCGCCCACATATATGAGGTCGCGGGACGCCGCAGCCTGCAGGGCGGTGCGGTAAGCCTCCGCCACAGTGGCGAAGGCTGTGCCGGATATGCCGTTGGCCGTAGCCTTCTCCATAAGTGTGTCTATGGCCATGGCCCTTGGAATCTGCGCCTCGGTCAGATAGTAGCGTGCTTCTTTAGGGAAAAGGGGGAGTATATGGTCCACATCTTTATCCGAGACGAATCCGGCAACGATGTGCATCTTCCGTCCCGGCACTTCCCGGCACAGGCGTTCCAGCTGTGCGAAGTTATATTTAAGTCCGGCCTCGTTGTGGCCGGTATCGGCGATGACAAGAGGATTCTCGCCGATGCGCATCCAGCGCCCGGCCAGACCTGTGAGGCTGCATACATTAGCGAGGCCGGTGGCTACGGATTCGTCCGAAATGTCGAGGCCGCACTCCCTGAGCATACCGATGGCACAGAGAACGGTGCGCAGGTTGGCGTGCTGGTAATCCCCTTTTAGGTCGTAAGCGAACCGTATGCCGGAAGGAAGGGTCACCGATTCCAGCGTCAAGGTGTCCGGAAGGTCCGGTATCTCCTGTGCGAAGCGGACACGGGCCCCTTCGGCGGCGGCTTTATCTGCGAACACTTTACGGATGTCACCTTCGGCCTCGCCTATTGTCACAGGTATGCCGGGCTTGATTATGCCGGCCTTTTCGGCCGCGATTCCGGGCAGAGTGTTGCCAAGAAACTGGGTATGGTCCTTGGAAATGTTCGTGATGACGCAGGCCACGGGGGTTATGATATTCGTAGAGTCGAGGCGTCCTCCCATACCCACTTCGATTACCGCGTAATCCACCTCGGCTTTCGCGAACCAGTCGAAAGCCATCATCATGGTCAGTTCGAAGAAAGAGGGGTGTCCCTGATAGCCGGAGGCGCGGAAACGCTGCACGAAGTCGGTCACGGCGGAGCGGGGGATCATCTGTCCGTTCACACGTATACGCTCGCGGAAATCCACGAGGTGCGGCGACGTGTACAGACCGGTCCTGTAACCCTGGGCCTGCAGCACGGCTGCCAGAGAGTGGGAGGTGGAACCCTTGCCGTTGGTCCCCGCCACATGGATCGAGCGGAATCTGCGGTGAGGGTGTCCGAAGCAGGCATCCAGCGCCAGCGAGGTGTCGAGTCCCGGCTTATAGGCGGCCGCGCCTATCCGCGAGAACATAGGTAATTGTCTGAAGAGCCATTCGAGGGCTTCGTCGTATTTCTGTTTTTCAGAGTCCATATATCAGGTAACCGGCTATCCCGGCTATTACGATTACAATTATGGGATGCAGCTTCACCTTATGTGAGCCGAAGGGAAGAGGAAAATACACCAACAGGAAAGCGCCAAGACAAATGCAGATGCTCGCCGCAAGCTCTTTGTCCAGTCCGTGAGGGCAGAAGTTGGCCGGGTTCATAAGCAGGATGGCGGCGGAGGCTATCAACCCCACGGTGACGGGGCGAAGTCCGGAGAATATGGCCTTGATTGTGCCGTTTTCCTTATGTGCCCTTATGAAGTGGGAGGCGTAGAGTACCAGCAGGAAGGAGGGCACCACTACCGCGAGGGTGCATAGAACCGAGCCGAGTATGCCCCACACCGGGGATGAGAACATCTCCGGGTTTGCGGTGGCAGGCGCCACATAACCTATATATGTGGCGGAGTTGATGCCTATGGGTCCCGGAGTCATCTGCGAGATGGCTACGATGTCGGTGAACATGGTCTCGCTAATCCATCCGGGGTCTACCACCGAATGTTCCACCAGGGAGAGCATCGCGTAGCCTCCGCCGAAGCCGAACAGCCCGATTTTTATATATGCCCAGATGAGTTTCAGGTAAATCATTGCCTGTCGCCTCCTTTCGCTTTGGCCTGTGCCAGTCTGCGAGCCGACCATCTGAAGTAGAGCCATCCGCCTGAAGCCCCTAATACTATGTAGACTATGGGGTTGGAGGCAAAGCCCATGTCAAGCGATATGAGTAACGCCGTGAGGATTGGAATCCATACGGTTTTCAGGGTGAGCTTCGCCGCTATGGCCGCGTTGAGTACCGGGGCGATGATAAGGGCTACGACCGCAGGACGTATGCCCATAAAGACAGAAGACAGGACACGGTTGTTTTTGATTAGGTCCGGTGTCAGGAAGACCGCTATGCAGAGTATAAGCACGAAGGAGGGGATAATGGTGCCGAGGGCTGAGATTACGGCGCCCTTGCGTGAGCGCACCTTGTCGCCTACGGCCACGGCCATGTTCACTGCAAGTATGCCGGGAAGGCTCTGAGCCAGCGCCAGCAGGTCCAGAAACTCCTCGCGTTCAATCCAGTTGTGACGGTCCACTATCTCGCGTTCAATAATTGAAATCATGGCCCACCCTCCGCCGAAAGTGAACGCGCCTATCTTCAGAAAAGAGAGGAAAAGGTCTGTCAAAGAAGGAGCGGAAGAGACACCGTTCCCGGATACGGGTATGGAATCGCGATTATCCATTTGGTTTATTTATATCTGTCTCTTAGCGTTATAGGGGCGCCCGGGATTGAGCGCCCCTATTGTCGGTCTGTGTCTGTGTTATGGGTTTTAGAGCTTGCAGTTTGTGCAGCCGCTCTTGATTTGCTTGAAGAAGTCGTTGCCCTTGTTGTCTACCAGGATGAAAGCCGGGAAATCCTCTACTTCGATTTTCCAGATAGCCTCCATGCCGAGTTCGGGATATTCGAGCAGCTCGACG